>JBEKRJ010000533.1:0-4174 GCA_049518835.1 Solirubrobacteraceae bacterium | reverse complement strand
AGCGCCGACCCATGGCGAAGGTTCGCAGCTGGGCTGGTCTGGACGTGCACGCGCGCAGCGTGCTGGTGGTGACGTTGGACGCGCAGTCGGGCGAGTTGCGCTCGGCGCGGTTGCCGGGCGAGAACGTGAAGGTTGGTGGAGTTCCTGGCCAAGCTGCCCGGGCCGACGCGGGTGGCGTACGAGGCGGGGCCGACCGGGTACGGCTGCGAAGCTCAGCTGCCACGATGGGTCGGGGCCCGCCGCCCGAGGAGCCACAGGAGCACCCACTCAGATCAGCGAGGAGCCGGAAAAGATTCCATGGTTGGGGGATGATTTGGATGAGCGTCGGCGCTATTGGCGGCAGCAGCAGCTTGTGGTAGGGGCAATCGCAGACACCACGACCGCGGCCGCCGATGACAAACACGGCGCGGTTGTTGGGCGTCAGCGCCAGCCAGCTCGGCGAGGATCTGCAGTCGGGCGCGACGTTCAGCAGCTTGGCGTCACAGAAGGGCGTGTCCAGCGGTTCGCTGATGCGCAGCATCGAGTCAGACCTGCAGGCCGACGCGCCGCAGGGCGTGTCGGCGCTGTCGGTCAGCCAGCTGACGCGGATCGCGACGAGCATCGCTAACGGCATCCCGCCTGCCGACGCCGGTCGGCGTCCGGGTGGCGTGTCCTTCTCGGGCGGTGGCGGCTCATCTTCAGGCGCGGCTGTTCAGGCGCAGAACAATTTCTCGTCGCTAGCGAGCACGCTGGGCATCGACCCGGGCGCGCTGCTTGCTCAGCTGACCTCGGGACAGGACCTCAGCTCGCTGCTGTCGGCCCCGGCCGATACCGGCTATGGAACGACGATAGCCGCGTCGGTCACGGGCGTCGCGGTTGACCGGTACGCCTGACACGCCACGACGCAACGCGGGCGGGAGCTCGTGCGCGAAGGTCACCAACCACAGATAGGTGCGCCGCGATCGGTCCAGGCGCGCCAAGGGCGAGACACCGCGAGTGCTGCTCGGCGGTGCTGAGCAACGGCTGGTCCTGACGGACCGCGGGGGTGCTCGCCGGCGAGAACCCCGCCGCGGGGATCAAGGACCGTCGCGGTCAGCGTCAGCTTGTGCGGATCGACCCCGACGACATTGCCCGCGTGATCGGGCGTAAGCAGCAGGTGCGACGGTCCCGGACCGCGCTTCTTATTGGCTGGCATCGCTTGACCTCCCGGCGGTATGTTGGTGACGGACCGGCCGACAACATCCCGGTGGACGCACCCTGAGGGCGAACGCTCCTAATCAGGTCAGGCCGATCCTCGAAACGCACGAACCGAGGTCGACACTTCAGAGAGAGGACACCCACGCGGGGGTCAGATCTGAGATGGGTCAGACCTCGGTTCATCTTTTCGGCCCCTAACGCGAGCCGTCGCCCGCGCCGGGCAACCCATATTGAACACCGGGATCTTAGGACCGGGCGAGCAGCGCGATCGGCAGTTCGATGCGACTGGGCGGGCCGACGGTCGCAGGTGCGGGTTGTGGGACCCACCCGACCCGCTTGGGTCTCTCGCCGACGGCGGGGAGAAGGTGACGCGGCAAATCATGAGCAGGAGCTGGCTGTTGCGTCAGCTCGGGTCGCGGAGTGGCACGATCGGGTCGGCACGGAAGCGATCAGCCACCGCGGAGCGAGAACGACGCGAATTCAATCGCTCGTGCCGCCTGGCCCGGGGGCAGCTTTTGCTTCGAGGCGGCCGACCGCCGCACGAGTGCATTGCCGCGAAGCGGGATCGTGTGGAGCTTCGCTGCCTGATGGCACTGGCTGCGGCACGGCGAGCGAGCCCACCGCTGGCAACGTCTCGATGAGAGCGCGAGTTCGGCCGTCGAGATGGTGTGGGGCGAGGGGCGCCGCATCGGCGGAGGCTGCAGCGGGGGTCTGGTAGGCGATCGAGCGCGGTCAGCGTGCTCGGAGCATGTCGATCACGAGATCGAGGTGTCGCCGCCAGTCAAAGCCCGGCTTGCTGCCCATCGTGGAGCAGAGGCCGCACATCAGCATCGCGATATCGTTCGCGTCCACGTCTTGGCGGATCGTTCCCGCACATCGTGCACGCGCGATCAGTTCTCCGGTGACCGCCACCAGCTCCTCCCGCTCGCTGCTGGCTTGCGCCCAGATGTGCTCGTCGGCGGCCGCCAGCGCGTGCTGGACGGCGGCGTCGCTCGCTGCGGTCTCCGCGTTGCGGCGCAGGAGATCCTCGAACACGGCGAACGGCTCGTCGTCCTGCGTGAGCGCCTCACGGGCCCGCGCGCTGAACAGCCGGAACTTTTCGCGCAAGAGCTCGGCGAGCAGCGCCTCTTTTGTCGCGAAGTGGCGGTAGACGGTTCCGACGCCGACGCCGGCTTGGCGAGCGACGTCGTCAATCTGCGCCTCCGCCCCATACTCGGCGAACACCCCACGGGCGCTGGCGAGGATCCGCTCGCGGTTGCGGCGGGCGTCGGCGCGCAGTGGACGGTCGTTAGGGGTGCTCGCAGTCTCGGACACAGGGTTTCATCCTGCTCGCTTGACAAACGGAATCGTGGTTCATTATGGTGCGCGGGAGCAATCGGAACCGGAGGTCAGCTTCCATGATATCGCCGAGCACCCCGCAGACGCCGCCCCTGTACACCCCCCGCGCCAAAAGCTTGGCCCTCGTGCTGCTGGCGATGACGCAGTTCGTGATCGTGATCGACGCGTCGATCGTGAACGTCGCATTGCCGTCGATCGGGAGGCACCTCCACTTCGCGCGCACGGACCTCTCGTGGGTCGTGAACGCGTACACCCTCACCTTCGGAGGCTTCCTGCTGCTCGGCGGCCGGCTTGCAGACCTGCTCGGGCGCAGGCGCATGTTCATGCTCGGCCTGGTGTTGTTCTCGATCGCCTCGTTCGCCGGCGGGATCGCCCAGTCTGAGGGATGGCTGATCGTCGCGCGCGCCGTGCAGGGCCTCGGGGCGGCGATCGTCTCGCCAGCCGCGCTGTCGATCATCACGACCACCTTCGCCGAGGGCGCCGAGCGCAACCGCGCGCTGGGTATCTGGGGCGCGGTCGCGGGCGCCGGCGGCGCGGCCGGGGTGCTCCTCGGCGGGGTTCTCACCAGCGGCCTGAGCTGGCGCTGGGTGCTGTTCGTCAACGTTCCGATCGGACTCGCGGCCGCGTTGCTTGCCCCGCGAACGCTGGTCGAGAGCCGCTCCGAGAGCGGAGCGAGCACTTTTGACCTGCCCGGCGCCGTGGCCGTCACCGCGGGCCTCTCGCTCCTCGTCTACGCGATCGTCGACACGGTCAACGTGGGCTGGGGATCGACGACGACGCTACTGCGACTCGCCGGCGCCGTCGTCCTGCTGCTCGCCTTCCTGATCATCGAGCAGCGCCAGCGCCAGCCGCTGATGCCGTTCTCAATTTTCCGCCTGCGAACCCTACGTGGCGCCGACATCGTCGGGCTGCTGATCGGCATGTCGCTGTTCTCAATGTTCTTCTTCATCTCGCTCTATCTCCAGAACGTCCTGCACTACTCACCGATCAAGACCGGAATCTCCTACCTGCCACTAGCCGTAGGGATCATCCTCTCGGCGGGAGCCGCCTCGCAACTGGTAACACGTTTCGGCTTCAAACCGCCGTTGATCGCCGGACTCGTGCTGATCGCCGGCGGACTGCTGTGGTTCTCGCAGGTGCCAGGTACCGGCGGCTCATACGCGGCCAACGTGCTTGGCCCTTCGCTGCTGGCCGCGGCTGGACTCGGGTTCGCGTTCGTGCCGGTGACGATCGCCGCGGTCACCGGGACCAAGCCACACGAGGCGGGGCTTGCCTCGGGCCTGATCAACACCTCCCAGCAGGTCGGCGGCGCACTCGGGCTCGCGATCCTGGCGACGATCGCCAACAGCCACACGCAGACCCTGTTGCGCTCGGGTGTTCACAACGCCTCGGTGGCGTTGACCAAAGGGTTCGACCAGGCCTTCCTCGTGGGGGCCGGTTTCGCCATCGCCGGGGCGCTCTTGGCCGCGTTGCTGATCTCCTCACGTGACAGCCGCGACCACTCGCTGGCCGCCCGCAGCGAGGACGCAGCGAGTGTGCCTGTCGTAGCGGGCTGACGGGACTTGCGATCTCGCTGCCTCTGATTCGGTTGCGAAGCAGGTCGGAGCTCACCGCGAGAGAGCCTCACCGCGGATAGCCTCACCGCGAGAGCAGCGTGCGC
>JBEKRJ010000532.1:0-4182 GCA_049518835.1 Solirubrobacteraceae bacterium | reverse complement strand
TTCTTGACGACGCGATTCGAGAGCATCTGGACCTCAAGCGCCGCCGGGGCGCTGATCCGGCCGAGGTTGAACGCGCCGAGCGCGAGGCACTCGGTCCTGTCCGGCGAAACCGTGAACCGGGTGCGGGCTCAGAGACCGATCCGGTTGGCGTGGTTGGTCAGGCCTATGACCACGAAGACGACGCGGTCTGGGCCGGCGAGGCCGAACCCGAAGCATGGGCCGACGAAGCCGAGGCTTCGTCCGCCTTTCCGCGGAGCGGACGCCAGCCCGATGAGGAGGATTGGGCTCACGATGCCTTCGAGGAGCACCCGGATTCCGCACCTCGTCCGGCGTCGGTGCGGCCGGAGCTCGACGATAATACCGATCGGGTTCTCCCGGACCCGGAATCCGCCGGTGGGCGTGGAGCTGGGCGGTTTCGCCGGGGGCCGAAGCCCATCTCGGCGGATAGTCCGATCGAGGGCGAGGAGACGGCGGAATACCGCCTGGACCAGGCCGCCGCTCCAGCCCAGCCGGATGAGGACATGCTGGAGGAGACGCCCGAGTTCCTCCAGGACACGCCTGATCACGATCGCCTCTGGTTCGAGCAGCGCCCACCGCGCGACTTCGACTTCGACAGCTGATCCCGCACGGATCTCCCTCCCTCCTCACGGGCGACCGGCAGCGCGCTTCAGGCAGTAGGCCCCTGCGACCTGGCCCGTCGGCGGCCGCGCGGCGGACGTTAGACTCGGGTGCCGCCAGGGGCCATAGCTCAGTTGGGAGAGCGCCTGCTTTGCAAGCAGGAGGTCGCCGGTTCGATCCCGGCTGGCTCCACTCAGAGGTCTTCACGTTTGCCCCGTGGGTATGTTCACGTTTGGGGCGGACGGAAGACCGGCGGGGTTGTGCGGGTCGGGTTGGCGGGCTGCGGTGGGGTTGTGGGGTGGTTTTCGGTGGTGTCGGGTGATGGTCTGTGGCTCGGGGGCGCGCGGGTTGGCGCGGGGAGGATCGTCGCCTGGTGGGGTGAGCGGGGTTCGGCTCGTGCTCGGCGGCGGAACGGCTGGTTTAGGGCGGCGTGTTGGCGGCGTTGGTGAGCTGTTCGGTGGTGGTGCGGCGGCGTCGGCGTTGCTTGGGTGGGAGTCTGTTGGCTGCTCGTCGTTGGTTCTCGGCTTGGCGGGCGTTGAAGGCGTCGGCGATGCGTAGGTTGCGGGCGATCAGGACGCTGGCGGTGAACAGCGCGATGCCGGTCAGGCCGGTGATCCGGCACCAGCCGCGGGAGGTGTCGTTGGTGGCGGGGTCTTTGATCGTGGAGAAGGTCCGTTCGGCGCTGGAGCGGCGGGCGTAGGAGTGGCGGTGCGCGGCCGATGGGTAGTCGTGCTTCTGCGCGGTCTTGGCGTTTATTGA
This sequence comes from Solirubrobacteraceae bacterium, assembly GCA_049518835.1. Classification (GTDB taxonomy): domain Bacteria; phylum Actinomycetota; class Thermoleophilia; order Solirubrobacterales; family Solirubrobacteraceae; genus Palsa-465. The sequence goes on along the minus strand of JBEKRJ010000532.1, from coordinate 2,805 downwards.
CGGGGGGACGGTGATCGTCTGCTGAGAGCAGCAGGCGGGTGGGTGCTCGGGCGGGTCTGGGATCGTGGGGCGGTCGTGCGGGAGTGTGAGCGACGCGGGGCGGTGCGGGCAGCGGAGCTTGCCTTGGGTGGCGGGGCAGATCACGCGGTGGTAGCCGTCGCGGTCATAGCTGGTGATCGGCGAGAGCTTGTATCTGGCCAGCTCGCCGGATCGCTGGTCGTGCGCTGCTGTCTGCTCGGGGGTGGCGGCGCGGGCGAGCGGTCCGATGTCGAGCAGCGGTCGGGGGGTGGCGGGGCAGTAGAGGCGGCCGTTGGCTTGGATCGCGCCGTGGTGGGTGCCGTGCGGTCCGCGGTCGTTGGGGTGCAGATCCTGGATCAGCTGTGCGCCGAGCGCGCGGACGGGGAGCGCCCAGGTCTCGGGGACGCGGTAGGCGTAGCCGGAGTCGGCCAGCACGTCTGCGAGCGTGATGCCGCTGGCTTTCATGCGTGCGAGGACGGGCACCAGCGCGGCGGGCGGGTCGTGATCGCAGCTGGTCAAGAGCATCCGTCGGGCGAGCTCGGGGACCTGTGGGCCGTGCTCGTCTTTGACGGTGGTAGCGGCTTGGAGGTAGTAGCCGTAGAACAGCTCGTCTTTCTGGCCGGGGTGGTTGCCGCGACGGTGCCCCCACGACGCCTCGGGGTCCGCGCAGCGGTGGTCGTCGTTGTCGTCCGCTGGGGTTCGGTGCTCGGGGTCGGGGTCGTGCGCGGCGTCGCTCGGCGCGGCTTGAGGCTTGGGGTCGCTCGCGGCTGGCTCGGGGTTGGCGGCGCGTGGTTTGGGTGGTGGGCATGACCACGTTTCGTGGTCGGTCCAATCGACGGCGTAGCTGCTTGATGCGTGCTCGCCGAGCACCTGCACGCTCGCTTCCAGCAGCGCGTCGAGGACCTCTGAGAGCGTCTCGGACGGGGTGCCGTCCGGCGTGTCGAGGGAGAGCGCCTTGATCACGAGACCGAAGGTACGTTCGGTCTGGCGGTAGGTGAGCAGGTGCGGGCCGGTGTTCCAGTCGGCGATGATCCCGAGCCGTTGATGTTCGTGCGCTGCGAGCGCTGTCAGCGCCTGATGGACTCTGCGTAGGTGTGCGGGGCGTCCCTGGACGGTGATCAGCAGCATCCCGAGAAGGAGTGTGCGGACGGTCAGCTGGCGGGGCCTGACGCCGATCGGGAGCAGGAGCTCGATCCGGCGGGCGATGCCAGCGGTGTCGATCACCGCCTCGAGGCGCTCAAGGGTTGCGGACATCTCCACAGGTGCCTGTGAGCAGCCTCACCAGCTCGGTCTCGCTGGCCTCGGGCAGCTGGGCGGTGAGATCTCCGAGCCGTTGTGAGCAGCTGATCCCGGCGGCGTGCATGAACGCGCCGAGCCCGATCCGCCGGGCGCACTCCACCAGCCACGTGGACCGCAGCCGCCCGGCCTGCAACCTCGGCAGCGAGACATCGGTCGAGAGCGCGGCGGACAGCGTGTCGGTGACGTTCCGACGACCCGGATTGCGGCCACCGATCACGTATCGATCGCCAGCGAACGCGGCCGCCTCCAATAGTCGCTCGTGGTAGCGCTCAAGGACCGGCACCGAGCGCGAGCGCGCGCCGGCGATCTGCACCAGCACGCCGCCCGAGCGCTCAACGACATCGCTGCCGCGGACGTGGCGCAACTCGCCCGTGATGATCCCCGCGCCCGCGCCCAAGCAGATCAGCGCGCTCGCGCGCAGCCCGCGCGCTCGGGTGCTCTGCGCGGCCGCTAACTGCAGGAACCCGTCGACCTCGGCGAGCGAGTACGGCCGCTTCGCACGCTCGCGCGCCAGCGGCACCGCTGAGGGCTCGGGGTAGCGCTCGATCGCGCGTGTCAACGCCCGCAGGTTCGTCCTCAGCGTCCGCCGCGTCGCGGGCGAGACCCCGACGCTCCCCACCACAGCGAACCGCTCGACCGTCGCCTCGCAGAGCACCACGCGCGGCTCCAGCTCAAGTCCCACACGCTCAGCGAAACACGCCAACCGTGAAGCGGCGAACAACAGCGCCTTCGCTCTGGCCGGCGTCGCCGGACCCGCGCGCGCGACCACCTCTCGCGTGAAATCGGCCGCCGCGGCCGACAACGAAACGGGCGCGTAGCGCTCGACCGCCAGAGCCGCCCGCCGCGCGGCTTCGCCCAGCGTCGGTTCAACACGACACGCAGCAGCCATCTCCATCCTACGGTATATCTACAGCAGGAAACGGACGGAAAACAACCGCGCCGGCTGCCACACTCGAACCGATGAAGCTCGACCCCGCCCAGCGCGCCGAAGCGCGCCAGATCGCTACCGAGCTCGCCCGACTCGTGCGCTCAGCCGACGTCCTGCCCGGCACGATCACCGAGCGCCACACCCGCTGCGGCAAACCGAGCTGCGCCTGCCACCACGACCCCCCACGCCTGCACGGCCCCTACCGCCACTGGACCCGCAAGATCGCCAACAAAACCGTCGGCAAATACCTCACCAAAGACCAAGCCCACGACGCCCAACGCTGGATCGAGAACGACCGCCGCATCCGCGAGCTCCTCGCCCGACTCGAGCAAATCGGCATCGAACGCCTCGAAGCCGACCAATCACGCACCTAAAACCAGACCAAAACGTGGCCAACCCGCGCTTATGCCGTGACGAGCAACACGACAGCGCCCGAAAACCCCTGCAAACACCCAAACGTGAAGACCTCTTTGTTTGTTTGTTTGTTGGTTGTTTGTTTGATTTGACGCTTGCTGCCAGGACTCGGGCTCGGTCGGGGGCAGCGTCGCGCGATCGAGCAG
>JBEKRJ010000531.1:0-4188 GCA_049518835.1 Solirubrobacteraceae bacterium | reverse complement strand
TCGGTCGCCAAGCTGCAGTCGCTGATGGCGATTCAGTTCACCGACGAGGTCAACCGGCGCCGCAGGCCGGGGCCCGAATGGGCCAAGTATCGCGATCCCCGCGTCGATGACATCGCCCTCGTCGCCGGCTGCCTGGACAACTCGGTCGGGCTGTTGCGCATCGCGCTCGAAGCGCTCAATACGGACCTGATCGCCCTTGCCGCCCACGCGGGTCGGCTCAAGCAAGACCTGCGGGTGATGGCGGCGCTGGAGTCAAACGGCCGGATCGAAGCCGCCCGGATTCCCGGTGCAGTCGCGATCGTACAGCTGTTTGGCGAGATCCACGAGCAACTCGGGATGGCCGCCGCCGGCGTCGAGGAATTCGACGCCGTGACCAAGCTGGGCGGCGCGATCGCATCGCGCAGGGCCGTCGACGAGCTCGACGTCGCGGTCGACAGCATCCGCCAAGACATCGCCCGTCTTGCCGCGCAGGTGCCGCCAACGCGCTCGTCTACCGCACCACTCGCCGGCGTCCGCAGCTGACAGACGAAAGCTTCGCCTAAGGACCCGCGGGTGGACGCCCGCGCCAACTTCGAGGCTAACGCGGTGGCGGGGGGCGGTGACTCAGTGGCCATTCGACTGCGCGGCGATCGCTGCCGGGGTCGGCGAAGAAGTCGGCCCAGTTGGCTGCTGGACCTGCGCTTTAGGTTGAGCTGAAGCGAGGTGAGCAGAGATTGCGGGTTTTCCGCAAACGTACCCGGGGATGCTGCGGTTTCCGTTTGCAGCCAGCGGGGGGATCCTTCCGTGTCGGTCAATCGAAGTGATCAGCCAAAGCACAATGCCAGCTCCTCGCGCGAAGCTCCGGCCGTCGGTTGCTCTGGGCGGGCGTGAGCGTCGCGTCGGTGCCTGGTCGGACTGCCGGCGCTCGCGGCGGCGTCGCTGGCGCGCGCAGCTCTCGGGAGTCGGGCGTGCTGGCTGAAGCTCAGCTGTGACTGCGATGCCGACGAATGTTGCGTGTGCTCGATGCGGAGAGCGAGTGGGCGTGTACGAGCCTTTGTGGCTGGAGCGGTCCGATGGCCGCTTTCTGGCGACTGGGCTGATGGCGATCACTGAGAGCGTCGGTCGCGAAGGTCCTGGTGTTCGGCTCTTTCATCGCGCCTGTGTTCCGCTCGGCCAAGCCCAACGCACGGAACGGCCAGGGAGTCTGAGGGAGGCCGTCTCGGTGGCGAGGGGACGCGGCAGCGGCAAGCCTCTCGACGCGGTGGCGCCGTTGGTCGAGGATGTGTTTGCGGGTGCGTCGATTGGGATGGGGATTTTGAGGCCAGACGGCGTGTGGTTGAGGGCGAATCGGTGGCTTTGTCAGATCACGGGCTGGAGCGAGTCCGAACTTCAGGCGCGCAAGCTTGCAGACGTCATCGACGAGCGAGACCTCGACGAGCGTCGCGGGCAGCTCGAGCGCCTGCTGCGTCGGGGCGTCACGGCGTATCGCGTCGAGACGCGCTTGATCGAGCGTTCCGGGGGATTGACCTGGGTGCAGCTGTCGCTGTCGGCGGTGCGTGATCGGTTGGGGCGTGCAACGCATTTCGTCGTCTTGGTTGAGGACATCTCGCGCCGCAAGCGCCTCGAGCAGACGCTCGAGCGCGAGCGGTTTGCGCTCCGTGACGCGCAGCAGATCGCGCACGTGGGCTCGTGGTCGTGGGACACCGTGACGAACGAGGCGACGTGGTCAGCGGAGATGTACCGGATCTTCGATCGCCTTCGCGAACAGGGGGCCGCTACTGGCGATCGGTTCATGGGCTACGTTCACGTGGACGACCGCGACCGGGTCGCAGCCGTCCGTCTAGAGGCCGTCAGCGCCGGCCGGTCGTTCGAGCTCGACTATCGGATTGTGCTTGCGACCGGCGGGATCCGGATCATCCAGTCCCACGGCCGGCCCGATCCGCAGCGACCGAAGGTCTACGTGGGGACTGTTCAGGACATCACCGTGCTGCGCGACGCGGAGCTGAGAGCTCGTCGCGAGCGCGACTACGCGGCAGCGATCACCCGCTCGATGCGCGAAGGATTTCTGCTGACCCGTAACTCTGTGATCGTCGACGCCAATCCCGCCCTGTGCAAGCTCACCGGCTTCGCCTGTGACGAGCTGCTTGGCGCGCGTGCGCCATACCCGTTCCAGGCGCCGGACACCGACGCGCCGATCACGCGACAGCGGTCTCTCGCAGGCGCCGGCGAGCACATCGACCTAGAGGCTAGCCTGGTGCGCAGGGACGGCACGCGGTTTGACGCGTCGATCACAGTGGTCGACGCGCGCGCCGAGGACGGCGAGCTGTTGGGAAAGGTGTGGACGATCCGCGACATCAGCGAACAGAAGCGCGACGCGCTTGAGCTGCAGCGACTGGCCAGCCACGACCCGCTCACCGGCCTGGCCAACCACCGGACGTTTCACGAGCAGCTCGTGCGCGAGGTGTCACGCGCCAAGCGCCACGAGCGGCCGCTCAGCGTGGCGATCCTCGACTTCGACGGCTTCAAGGCGATCAACGATCACCATGGGCACCCAGTCGGCGACCGGATCCTGCGCGAGGCCGCCGAGCGCCTGCGCTTGCTAGTCCGCGACGGCGAGCTCCTGGCGAGAGTCGGGGGTGACGAGTTCGCATGGATCCTGCCGGACGCCGACGGGGAGGGGGGGTTCCAAGCCGCCGAGCGCGCCCGTCTGGCGATCAGCACGATCCCGTTCATGCTGGCCGGGACGCTCACGCTCAGCGTCGGGGTTTGTGAGCTAGGCGTCCTGGCCGACGCAGCACGGCTGTACGCGCTTGCCGACGAGGCGCTCTACACGGCGAAACGCGCAGGACGCAACCAAACCGTGCGGCACCCCGCAGCCAGCACCCAATGACTCTAAGCCTCTTATGGAGGAGCGTTTGTCGTTTGTCAAGGGGTTAACGCCGGATGCCCGCGACTGTGGCGGGCATCGTGTCGGTCGAGAGGGGCGGCGGGGCCTGGCCGTCAACTGCTGGTGCGCGACGCGCGGTCAGACTCTTATACGCGGTTCAACTGCCGCAGGACCGGGTTTCGTCGGGAGAGCCAGTGCTGTCTAAGATCGGGCGTGGCCGGCACGTGCCGGTGCTCATGCCGCGGGTCCTTGGATCGCTGATGCTCTCGCGCGTTGGCGGGGCTGCCGCCGCCCTTCTCGACCGACGTGGCGTGCAGAGAAGAGCTGAGGGCTAGTCGGCGTTGGCGAGCGCCCAGCAGAACCCCGCGAGTTCGCGGGCGACCGCGACCGCGACGATCGTGCGGCGCTTGCCGCGGTCCTCGGCCAGTCGTCGCCAGACGCGGTGCAGCCGTTGCTGGGCTTGCCAGCTGATCGCGACGATGTTCGCGGGCTGCCCGTCTTGGCGGCGCTGGAGGGTGACGCCGCGGGCGGGGGTCTTGCGGTAGTGCCAGCTGGCCTCCACCAGCAGCCGGCGGGCGTGCCGCGAGCCGGTCTTGGTGATGCCGCCTTGCCGGCGGGTCTCGCCGGAGCTGTTCTCTGAGGGGACCAGGCCGACATAGCTCATAGGTCATCCTCAGTTGGCCTCGACCACCGGCCGGGAGAGAGCCAAGGTAGCTTGCCCCTTGAGGGCCATGATGAGACCAGCTCCTCCCGGCCGGTGTGGGGTGCCGCCAGCGGCAACAGGACGGAGCCCCGTGAGGGCCTGTCTATGAGCACGAGGTCCTGTGAGCGCAGCCAGGCGCGGTGGCGCTGCGTCCACGTGCTCGCGGTGTCCTCGTAGAGGATGTCGTGGCGCAGCAGCAGCTTGCTCAGCCGCTGGCGCGCGCGCATCAGGTCGCGCAGCGCCTCCTCCTCCACGATCGGCACCCGCACCGGATACAGCGCGTCGATCATCAACAGCCGCAGCACCCGCTCGGCGTCTCGCTGATCGGTCTTGACCTTGTCCTGCGCCGGGCGCTCGATCTTCCCAGGCGCCGCGACCACGCACCCCATCCCCGCCGCCTGCAGTGCGCGAGCCAGCCCGTACCCGGTCGGCCCCGCCTCCTACGCCACCCGCGTCGGCCCGGGCAGCTTGGCCAGGAACTCCACCACCTTCACGTCCTCGCCCGGCAACCGCGCCGAGCGCAACTCGCCCGACTGCGCGTCCAACGTCACCACCAGCACGCTGCGCGCGTGCACGTCCAGACCAGCCCAGCTGCGAACCTTCGCCATGGGTCGGCGCT
>JBEKRJ010000530.1:0-4190 GCA_049518835.1 Solirubrobacteraceae bacterium | reverse complement strand
ATGCGCGCCCACGGCGTGCCTACCTTCCCCGACCCCGGCACTTCCGGATTCAAGGACGTGTTCAACACGCAGTCGCCCGCGTTCAAGTCCGCGTACGCGGACTGCGGGCACCTGCAACCGGGCGGCGGCCCACCAGATCAAAGTCCGGCAGCTGATCGATCGCAGATCGTCGCGTTGCTGGCCTTCGCCCGCTGCATCCGCAGCCACGGGTTCCCAAGCTTCCCCGACCCGAGCAGCAGCGGGCAGATCACCCCGGAGATGGCTGCCCAGGCGGGGATCAACCTGCATCAGCCGGCGGTGCTGCAGGCCGCCGACGCGTGCGTTGACGTCACGCACGGAGTCCTTACCAAGGCTCGCGTGGCTCGGGCGCTGAACCGAGCGATCGCCGCGGGACAGTAGACCGTCGATCCGGGACGATCGCCGATCGTCCCGGATCTCCAGCAATCGTCCGCCGCGGTACCCGCGGGGGAGCGGAAAGCAGGGCGCGAGCTAATGCTTATCGAGGGACCCGGCCCTGAGAATCGCCAGATCGAGGGCGCCGAGATTGCTAGCTCCCACTCGCTCGGCGGCAGGCAGAAGGCGGAAAGCAGCCACCTCGACTCGGCCGCCAACGTCGCTGCAATGCCGCTGAAGCGGCCACCCGACGCCACGTGGTCAGACAGTGGTTCCGGCCGAATGCGGCCAAGAGATCCGCTTCGGACAGACGCCAGCGGAAGCGGTCGCCGTCGCGCGAGTGCTTTCCGTGAGAGCGATCGTCGCGCCTGGCCCGAAGCTGACCATTCCTATTTCGACATCGCGATCGTCCGATCAGGCCGCCGCGCCAGGCGTCGGGCGCGATCGCTTTCCCCGTGAGCGATCGTCCGGCTCGGCAGCCCGGGACGATCGTCGGGTCGATCACGTTGTGTACATCGTCGGATCTCGATTCGATCGGCAATATCCGGCATCTCCTGGACATCGACGCGCTGACGCCCACGGCCCGGGGTGATCAACACCTGCTTGATGAGGGCGCGGACTAGATCGCGCTGCTCCTGGAGCGACAAGCTCTCCCAAGGACCCGTCGTGGCGGCGAAGTCGCTCTGCGCGTACGCCGCCTCGAGAGCCACGTAGCGCTCCTGTGCGGCGTCCCTTCTCTCACGCAGCTCCCGCAGTCGTGTGATCGCTGCGGGTTCGACCTCGAGCCCAGAGAAGGCCATGATCGCCCCGTCAAGCGCCGCCTGAGCGCGCTCCAGATCGAGTCGTGCCTGCTCAACGGGGTCGGACTCGCCACGCGCGCTCTTGCTCCTGCAAGCACGCAGTTCTTCGACCTTCTCGATCACCATCCTGTCCACCGTGTCGGCCAAGATCGTCATCCGCTGCGTGCAGTCGTTTCCTTGGCAGCGATAGACGTGGTAATTCGCGCTGTTGCTCGTGCCGACAACCATCCGCGAGCTGCAGTTCCCGCACCGCAGGACGCCAATCCGCGCGAGTATCCGGTCGGACTTCGCGCGCCTCCCGCGCGAGATCTTGGTCCTCTGCACCGCGCCGAACAGCTCGCGGCCGATGATCGGCTTGTGGGCCTCCAGGTTCGGCGTGTGCGTGCCGAAGTGGATCTCGCCGAGATAGATGCGATCCCCAAGCAAGTGCTGCGTAGCGGTGTAGCTGATCTCGATCGCATTCGCCCACAGGTGAGCTCGCACCGCGTCAATCGTGCCGCCGTCCTTGCGGATCTCAAACGCCCGCACAATCACCGCCACCATCTCATCGTCGGGAGTCAGCCTGCTGTCGGCGTCCCGGATGTAGCCCGGGATCTCACCGGGCCACGGGACCTTGCCCTTCTCGATCGCGAGCTCGACCGCCAAGAACGACTTCTCACGGGCGTAGCGCCGCTGGTAGTGGTCGATCGAGCCCTTGAGGTTCGCCATCAGCTCGGCGTCCGCGGTCTCGTGCGTGATCCGACCGCTCGAGACGGCCCACGACTGACCACCGGCGCCCTCAACTCGATCAATCGCCGCACGCTGGACGTCGATGTCCCGAAACAGCCGGCCGTGGTCAGCTACCACAATCAAATCAGCCTTGCCAGCCTCGATGCGCTTGATCGCGGCGCTGAATCCCAGTTGCTTTGAGATTTCGCCACCGCCGGACACGTTGCCGTTGCGAAGCTCGTTCTCGTCGAGGATCTCGATCAGGTCCCAACCCTGGCCCTGAGGTCCTGCGAACCTCGGTGATCAACCGGCGCTGAACCTCCGGCGATTCTCTTGAGTCCTGATTGCGGTTCTGACGCGAGACACGCAGGATGCCAATCGCTCGTGGTAGCGCCGCATCGCCCATCGGGTCCCCTCCATTCTGTCGCCCGTGGGTCCATCTCCACGGACTTGACGCTATAGGGCTTTAGGAACGCCCGTCGACACGCGCGCGTAGCCGAGAAGGTCGCCAGCCGCCGGGCGGGCGGCGGCCGGAGGGGACGTGTCGCGTCGACCGAGATATGTGTGATGGCGGGGGCGGCCCAGGCTCGGGGCCGCCCCCGCCACGTTGTCCCCCGCGATCGAGAGGAGAACCTGATGGCGCTTGTAGAGCACGCGAACCTAAAGCCGTGGGCGGCGATCACCGGACCCCGGCGAGCGATCCTGCACCCCGACCTGGAGCGCCGCAACGATGAGGATCCAGACGAGCGATGGGTGCTCGCCAAATCCGTGCACGCCCTGCGCGTCTGGGTAGCCGACCTGCCACTCGACCAGGATCCCGACGCGCGCTACACCGACGCCGATGCCGACGCGTACGCCCGGCGGGCGCTGAGGCCCGCCAAACCGCTTCGCGCGAACGGTCAGCTCTCAGACGAGCAGCTCGCCGCTTGCTTTCGCGTCCCGGTCGAGAAGGTCGCCGACCGCCGCGTCGAGCTCGCCGCCGAGCGGTCTCGCCCGCGTCCGGGGCGCCTATGCGAAGACGTCCACGAGCCGTCTGTGTGCGAGCTCGCCGGACGCGCTCGTCCGGCGAAGCGCAACGGCCTGCTCGTGCGCCCTAAGCCCGTGGCAGGCGTCGAGGACGTCGGGCGACGTGTCGCGCAGCGCCGGGGTTCAGCGCCGGTCGCTGGGGGAGGTGAGACCGGCGTGCTCGAGTGCGGCAGTCCAGGATCCGAACCGCGCGACGACCAGCGAGGCTGACGGATACTCGATAGCAGTCCGACGCGGTCGGCGCAGCGGGGTGGGCGGCCGTGATCGTCGGCGAACCGGCGAAGGCCGGCGAGGATCTGCTCGTCGCTCCAGCCGGCGCGGATCCGGCGCGGCGCCAGCCCGGCCGCTTGCAGCGCCGCGTTCGAGGACCCGAACCGCTGCGTGATCGTCGTGGCGTTCGGCAGCAGCCCGAGGCGACGCCAGTCCGAAGATAACGGCGAGACGCCGTCGTGCTCGCGCGCGTACCCGCGCAGCAAGTCGGCGATCTGGTCGTCGCTGCTCGCAGTCGTGCGCAAGCTGGTAGCGGCGGGCGGTGTCGGGCGAGACGCCCAATAGCTCGCCGATCTACACCCAGCGCAGACCATCGCCGCGCAGCCGGATCGCCTCGCGTACACGTTCGGCAAACGGCAGCTGGATCGGCGCCGGCGCCGGGGACCCCGCCTCTGACAGCAGCTCGCGCCAGCTGCCGAGATACCGGTAGACGACCGCGCTGCTCGGCCACGCCGGATGCTCGCGCTCCCTCTTGCCAGCCAGCGACACGTCGCCGCCGGCGGCGCAGGCGCGCTTCACCTAACCCCAGTCCAAGTAGCGCGGCGGCGCGCCCGTCTGCGCCGCCCACTCGCGACAGCGCTCGATCACCAGCTCAGGATCCCACGTACCCGCATGCACGAACCACCGCTGCCGCGGCGGCGACACCGGCCGGCCCGCCCAGCACCGGCGACGCCGGCGGAGCGCTCTCTGCTCTCACGCGCGCGACCATCGCTCACCACGGCAAACCAAGCGTAGACCGCGCGCGGCGCCAGGTGCGCGCGAGTCGCGGCGGCTCCGCAGAACCGCTCGCCAGCGACAACCCGCCGTTGTTCGCGGATGCAGAGCCGACCGGCGGCACAGCAGGTTCGCTTGGTGGCTGGTCGACCTTTCGGTAAGGGAGCTGGACCGGTGCAGCTGAGGGAGAGGGCGTACGCGGACCCACGAGCGCGCCGCCGTCGAAAGCGACACGAGGCCGTCGAAAGCTCATCGACGGTCTGCGCGATACCGCCACTC
>JBEKRJ010000529.1:0-4193 GCA_049518835.1 Solirubrobacteraceae bacterium | reverse complement strand
GGATCATGGTCATGTACCTCGGCAAGCTGATGGAGGTCTCGCCGGCCGAGGAGCTGTACTCCAAGCCGATTCACCCCTACACGTCGGTGCTGCTCGGCGCGATCCCGATTCCGGACCCGGAGGAGAACCGCCGGCGCGAGCGTGCGGTCGTCACCGGCGAGCCGCCGAACCCGATCAACCCGCCGACCGGTTGCCGCTTTCACACCCGCTGCCCGCGGGCGACCGAGGTGTGTCGGACGGTCGAGCCGCAGCTGACGGAGTATGCCGGCGGTCACCTCGCCGCCTGTCACCACCCGCAGGCCGTGAGCCGCGAGGAGATCGCCACCGCCGCGCGCTCGGACACCTCGCCGCTGAGCTCCGGCGAGCTGGCGCCCGAAGCAGTCGCGTAAGCGCCCGCGCGGGCCCTAAGTAAGGGGTCATCGCCCGCGCGTAAGGCCACGCGCCGGCGCAGACGCTGCGAACTGCCGATGTGCGAGCGGCTGTCGCAGCTCATCCTGATCGCCAGTGGAGATGTCGATCGAGAGGAGCACAGGATGCACCCCCAAATCAGCGCCGCAATCTCAGACGCCCGTGTCCAGGACCTTCGCCGGACCGCACGGCGCCGGCTCGCCGTCAGCGCACCCGAGCCGCGCGGGGCGGGTCACCGCGGCTTGTGGCGATACTTCCGACATGCGGGCCAGGCTGACCAGCGGCCACTTCGTGGGCCGAGTCGGAGAGCTGGCGGAGCTGGAGCTGGCACTTGCTGAGGCGGCCGCGCGGCGGCCGGTGCTCGTGCTGCTCGGCGGCGAGTCCGGCGTCGGCAAGACCCGCCTGGTGGGCGAGTTCGAGCGACGGCTGGCCGACCACGATGCGCTCGTGCTGCGCGGCGAAGGCGTCGAGCAGGGCGACAGCGAGCTCCCCTACGCGCCGCTGATCGGCGCGCTGCGACCGCTGATCCGCGAGCGCCACCCGGCGCTGCAGGCGCTCACTGCCGCGAGCGCGGCCCAGCTCGCGGCGCTGGCGCCCGGCTTACAGGACGGCAGCGGCCCCGACCAGCCCCGTGACGGCTCCGGGCAGCTGCGGCTGTTCGAGGCGCTGCTCGAGCTGCTCGACCTGCTGTCAGACAAAGCGCCGGTCGTGCTGACGCTCGAGGACGTGCACTGGGCGGATCGCTCGACGCGTACGTTCGTGTCGTTTCTCGCCCGCAGCCTGCGCCAGGAGCGGGTGATGCTGGTGCTCACCTACCGCACCGACGAGCTGCACCGCCGCCACGCGCTGCGCCCGCTGCTGTCCGAGCTCGAGCGCCTCGATCGTGCGCGGCGCGTCGAGCTGCGTCCGTTTGACCGCGGTGAGCTGGCCGAGGCGCTCGCCGACATCCTCGGCGACGAGCCCAGCGGCGAGCTGGTCGAGCGGTTGTTTGAGCGCAGCGAGGGCAACCCGCTGTACATCGAGGAGCTGCTGGCGGCCGGTCTCGACGGCCGCGGCGCCGCCCCGCGGAGCCTGCGCGACGCGTTCCTGCTGCGGATCGAGCGCCTGCCCGATGACGCGCAGCGCGCGGCGCGCGCGATCGCCGTCGGTCGCGCGCTCGACGAGCGCACGATTGCCGCCGTGAGCGGGTCAGACGTCGAGCACCTGCACGGCCCGTTGCGCCAAGCGGTGGCCGAGCAGGTGCTGGTCGCCGGGTCCGACGGCCGCCTATCGTTTCGCCATGCGCTGTTGCGCGAAGCCGTGTACGACGACCTGCTGCCGGGCGAGCGCGGCGAGCTGCACCTCGCGCTCGCGCGCGCGCTCGAAGCGCAGTGCGCCCCCGACCACGACCGCGAAGCGCAGCTCGCGGCGACGATCGCCGGCCATTACGCGGCCGCCGGCGAGCAGCCCGCGGCGCTGCGCGCGACCGTGCGCGCGGCGCTCGCGGCGCGCGACGTGCTCGCCTACGGCGAGGCGGCGGATCTCGCCGAGCGCGCGCTCGAGCTGTGGCCGCGCGTCCCCGAGCCAGCGCAGCTGGCCGCGCTCGATCACGTCGAGCTGCTGTTGCTCGCGGCCTCCGCGCACGGGGTCGCGGGCGACCGCACGCGCGCCGAGGTGCTGCTGCGCGGCGCGCTGCGCGAGCTGGACCCGGCAGCGCAGCCGCGGCGCTACTCCGCGCTGCTGGCACGCCTGGCGCGGGTGCAGTGGTCGCTGAACCGCGGCCTGGAGGGAATCGAGACCGCGCAGCAGGCGCTGTCGATGTTGCCCAAGGGCGACGTCAGCCGCGAACGGGCGCTGCTGCTCGCATGGCTCGCGCGCACCCGGCACCTGCGCGGCCGCTTTCGCGATGCGGTGCGTGAGGGTCAGGAGGCGCTGGAGGCCGCCGTGGCGGTCGGCGACCGCGAAGCCGAAGCCGAGGTGCTCGACACGCTCGGGATGTCGCAGATCGCACTCGGCGAGGTCGATCAGGGCGTCGCGCGGCTGCGGCGGTCGATCGAGCTCGCGCGCGACAACGGCGACCTCGACAGCGTCGCGACCGCGTACTGCAACCTCGCCGACCTGCTCAACGTCGCCGGCCGCTCGCGCGAGGCGCTCGCGACCGCGGCGGAGGGCCTGGCGGCGATCCCGCGCCGCCTGCTGCGCAGCTACGACTGGATGCTGCTGACGATCTCGGACCTCTGCTTTGAGATCGGCGACTGGCAGGCGGCACGCGACCACCTCGCCTCGACGCGCTCGCAGCTGGTCGGCACGCTGGCGATCTTTCGCGGCGTGCGCGCGGCGGAGCTGGCGCTGGGGGAGGGGGACGACGAGCTCGCGGGGCGCTGCCTGGACGAGATCGCGCCGCTCGTGGAGAGCTCCTCGGAGCCGCAGTGGATCGGCGCCTACGGGGCGCTGCTCGGCGAGCGCCAGCGCCGCCGCCGCGAGCTGACCGCGGCCCGCGCGACCGTCGCGCAGGCGCTGGACCGGATCGAGCTGTGCACCGACGACGTGATGCGGATCGCGCGCGTCAGCGCGGTTGGGGCACGCGTCGAGGCCGACATCGCGCAGCGCGCCCGCGACCTGCGCGAGCGCGCGCAGGAGCGCGATGCAATCGCGCGGGCGCGGATCCATGTCCAGCGGCTACGCGCCGCCGGGCAGGACGGTGGGCCGGTCGAGCGCGCGTGGCGAACGGTCGGCGCGGCCGAGCTGACACGCGCCCGCGGTCGCGGCGACCCGCGCGCATGGCTGCGAGCGGCGGACGAGTGGGATGCGCTCGCACGACCGTTGCAGGCCGCGGTTGCGCGCTGGCGCGCGGCCGAGGCGGCGGTGGAAGCCGGCGATCGCCGCGCGGCGGTGGCGCCGGCGCGCGCCGCGCTGCAGTCCGCGCACCAGCTCGGCTCGCGATGGCTGGCGCGCGAGCTGACCACGCTCGCCGAGCGGGCCCGGCTCGAGCTGCGCGACGGCGCCATCGTGGGCGGCGGCGCCAGCGCGCGCGACGGTGCCACCACGGGCGACGGCGCCGGCGACGGCGCGACCGCCCCCGTGAGAGCAGGCGCCGGCGCGGGAACGTTCGCCGGCGAGCGGGCGGCGGACGGCGACGGGGAGGCGGCGCCGGACCCGTTCGGGCTGACATCGCGCGAGCGTCAGGTGCTCTCGCTGCTCGCCGAGGGGGCCACCAACCGCCAGATCGGAGCGGCGCTGTACATGGCCGAGAAGACCGCCAGCGTGCACGTCTCGCGGATCCTCGGCAAGCTCGGCGTCCACAGCCGCACGCAGGCGGCGGCGGTCGCGCACCGGCTGCACCTCGCGTAGGCTCAGTAGCCGTTTGCCTGCGCAGCCCCCGCTCGCCGACCCTCGCACAGACTTCCCGCGCTGGTATCAGGACGTGCTGGCCAAGGCCGACCTGGCCGAGAACGGCCCTGTCCGCGGGACGATGGTGATCCGCCCGTACGGGTACGCGCTGTGGGAGCGCATCCAGGCCGAGCTCGACGCGCGGATCAAGCGCGCCGGCGCTGAGAACGTCTACCTGCCGCTGCTGATCCCAGAGAGCTTCCTCGCCCGCGAGGCGGACCACGTCGAGGGGTTCAGCCCCGAGCTGGCGGTCGTCACGCACGCCGGCGGCAAGCAGCTCGGCGAGCCGGTGATCGTCCGTCCCACGAGCGAGACGTTGTTCGGCGACGTGATGGCGCGCTGGATCCACTCCTACCGCGACCTGCCGCTGCTGCTCAACCAATGGGCCAACGTGGTCCGCTGGGAGTTGCGACCGC
>JBEKRJ010000528.1:0-4194 GCA_049518835.1 Solirubrobacteraceae bacterium | reverse complement strand
GTTCCTTGGGGCACCACCAGCCCCGGTAGAAGTGCAGCACTGTGGGATCGCCGCCCACGAGCTGGGAGAGCTGGCGTTGGTTACTGGCATGGTCGAGCAGCTCGAAGTCGGGGACCTGCCCGCCGGCAGCGAGCTCGCCGATCGCATCTCCGCCGACGGTCCCGTTGGGCTCGCGTGCGCCGTGCGTGCCGCTCATCGCGCTTGTGCCGGTACCCGGCTGGTGAGTTCGGCCAGCGCGAAGTGGAACGCCTCCGAGAAGGTTGGGAACGGCTGGATCGTGTCGCCCAGCACCGCGAGCGGCACGCGTGCGCGGATCGCCACGGTCGCCTGCTGCATCCATTCGCCGGCCTCGGGACCGACCCCGTAGGCACCCGTCAGCACCTCCCCGTCGGAGACCAGCGTGAGAAACCCCGGATGCTCATCCCACGCCCGAAGATAAGTGGCGGTCTTCGGCACGGTCGAGAGCGAAATCGTCGCTGTCACGGCTCCTTCGGCAGCGCCGACGGCGGCGGCCGCCGGATGCGTGAAGACGACCCGAGGGACCGCCGTGTAGTCGGCCTCGCGGCTCTCGCCGAGAATGTTCGCCGCGGCGATCCTGCCGTGGTACTTGCCCACGTACGTGAGCGGCCAAATGCCTGTCACGTCGCCGATCGCCCATACCCCGTCCGCGGCGCTCATGCGGCCGTCGACCGGTATGCCGCGTGGAGAAGCCTCGATGCCGACGTTCTCCAGGCCGAGCCCCTCGACCCGCGGCCGTCGGCCGGTTGCCACGAGCAGTCGCCCGTCCTCGAGCCTCGTGCCGTCCGCGAACGAGACGAGGTAGCGACCGCCATCCCGTGACACGCTAGACGCGCCGCGGCCCAGATGGATGCGCAGCCGCTCGCCGCGGATCGCCTCGCCGAGCGCTTCGCCCAGCGACCGCGGTTCTCGCGGCAGGATGTGGTTCATCCCCTCGACCAGGTCTACGTCAGTGCCGAACGACGCAAACGCCTGCGCCATCTCGACGCCGACGGGGCCGCCGCCCAGGATCACGAGCCTGTCCGGGATATCGCGTACGCCGGTTGCCTCGCGGTTGGTCCAGACGCCCTCCAGCTCGCGCAGTCCATTGATCGGCGGGATCACCGGCTCGGACCCGGTGGCGATCACGATGTGACGGGCGTTGCAGCGTCGGCCGTCCACCTCGAGCGCGCCCGGCTCGATGATCCGGCCGCTACCGCGAATGAGCTCGATCCCGGTGTCCGCAAGCCACTTGACCTGCCCGCTGTCGTCGTAGCCGGAGACCATGTAGTTCCGCCAGCCGAGCGTCGCGGCCGTGTCGAGCGCACGGTCCACGGCTTGTGCGGCGCCGGGCGCGGCCAGCGCAGCGTCGAGTGCCTCTCCCGGACGCAACAGTGTCTTAGATTAGACGGGATGCAGGCGTAGTAGGAGCACTCGCCGGCCACGAGTTCGCGCTCGACGATCGCGACGTCGAGTCCTCCGGCGGCGAGCGCGCCGGCGCAGTGCTCACCCGCCGCGCCAGCGCCGAGGACGATCACGTCGTATTCGCTATTCATCGGTCGCTCCTTCCCTTTGGATATTCGCTCATTTGCGCTAGGTCGCCCGCGTGGCCGTTCCGTTACGCTGCCCGGCCAATCGCCGCCGCACGATCGCATCGTGTCGGAGTGGCGGGCGTCAGTGACCCGCGCGCAGTCCGAGCCGCTGGATGAGCCAGTGTGATTGCCATGCCCGCTCGGCGGCGTAGCCGGCGGCCCCGTCGAGTCGCATCGCCGCGTGCGCGGCGATGTACGCGCTCGTCGGAGGCGCGCCCGTCACGGCGCGGAAGGCGCCGTCGCCGGCGATCGTGAGACTGATGCGGGTCTCCGGGATGTCATCGGCGAGCTGCCGCGACGCGGTCAGCACGTCGTCGAGTGTCGCGCAGGTGGTGAGCTGGTGTGCCTCGTGCCGGTGCCCGGCGCGGGTGAGCGCCTGTACCGCTCGTTCCCACGCGCGCCATGCGCATGCGTCCGCGTATTCCTGAGCGCACGCCGGTGTCCACGCCGCGATCTGCGAGCGCAGCCGCCCGGCAGGGGCGATGATCTTGTGCTCGTCGGGCTGCACGTGGCCATCGAGCTCGATCTCCCACAACTCATCGGCGAGCCACCACGGAAGGTCGCTGGGTCTGCAGGCGTGAATGCCGCGTTTGCACGCGACCAGATCCCGCGGCGCATGCACCCAGACGCCCGGTCCGGGCCACCGGAAGGCGCTGAAGGGACCGATGCGGCCGGAGCGCAGGAACTTGTAGGCGATCATGCTCCGCCTGCTCTCCTTGCCCGCAGGGCCGCCAGCACTGAATCTGGAGGCTTCGGCGAACGCTCCTGTTTGAGCTCTCGCAGCGACGCGATCGTCGTCTGCAGCTGCTCGACGTAGTTGACGCACCAGTCGCACATCACGAGGTGCTCCTCGACCTGGCTCAAGGTGCGGAGCGCTGCTTCGAAGTACTCGGTGACGAGCTCCACGACCTGCTGGCACGTGACCTCGTCGACGGGCAGGTCAGATTCGCTGGCCGAGTGGCCATTGTGGGGCGGGTCCGAGCTGTGCACCTGGTTGAGTCTCCCTGCCTGTCGGTTCGTACACGTCCGCGGCTTCGAGGTACTCCTCGAGGACCGCCCGCAGTCGCGAGCGCCCGCGGTGCAACAGCACCCGCTGGTTCTCCGGGCTGAGCCCGAGAAGGTCGCAGACTTCCTCGGCCGAGTGGCCGTCGACGTCGCGCAGCCCGACGATCAAGCGCTGACGATCGGGCAGCTGCGCCAGCGCCGCCTTGAGGCGTTCCCGCGCCTCGAGCGAGAGCAGTCGGCGCTCCGGTTTCTGCCAAGGGCGCGGCGGCGTGGCCCAGTGTCCTGGCCACGCGTCGTCGTCCTTCTGAAAGCGGTCGGGATCCACCGACGGCTCCTCGGGGTCGCTCGGGGCGATGCACGAGAGCGGCACGGCCCTTCTCTCGCGCGCGCTGTGGCTCTTTGCCTGGTTTGTGAGGATCGAGAACATCCAGGTCCCGAGCGCCGAACGCCCCTCGAAGCGGTCAATCCCGGTCACGATTGCCATCCAAGTGTCCTGCACGATCTCCTCCGCCACAGCGTCGGATGCGACATATGTGCGGGCGACCCGCTTCATCATCGGGTAGCTGCGAGCGAACAAGTCACGGAAAGCGCGCTCGTCGCCGGCTCGAAGCGCCGCCAGGGTCTGCTCGTCTGAGACCGCCACCCTCGCCGAGGCGACTGCGGGCTCAGGCGGCATCGTCGGTCTCGGCAGCAGGGTTGACGCTCACTAGCTCGATCCCGAGGTCCCGCAACCGATTGAGCAGCCCGTACAGCTGCGACTGATCGACCAGATCCGCCCGAAGCGTGGTCTGACCGTTGTGAGGGACGAGCCTGGCGCCATCGAAAGCGCCCTCGTAGCGGCTGCTCAACCTGCCCCTGACCACGATCTCGTACCGCTGCCGTGAGTGCCGATCGATCACGGCGCAAGCTTCCGCGTGGCCTGGGTGAGCTGTCATCACCCAGGCGCACGCTTCACCCGGGTGAAACGACTCCCGCCCGGTAACAAACCGCGACCGACAAGCACCAAGTCGCGCGTTTGCAGCGGCTGACTCAGATCAAGCTGAGCTCGCGCGCACGCGAAATGGCCAAGGCTCGCTCGGCCACACCTAGCTTGCGGTAGATGTTGCGCGTGTGCGTCTTGATCGTGTTGAACGACAGGGGCAGCTCGCCGCGATCTCGCGCTGTGAGAGCTCGCTGCGAAGGAGCCGCAGGACAGACAGCTCGGCGTCGCTGAGAGCCTCGCTGCAACCGCGCGTCCGGCCGGCTCGCGGCGGCGGTGCGAACTTCGCCTCGCGCTCGGCCCGGCCAAGCCGCTCGTTCAGGATGCCGGGATCCTCACACCTGGTCACCGCCTTGCGGGCCTCGTCGTAGAGCCGCCGCGCCTCGTCGTGGCGGCCGAGCCGCTGGCGGATGCCGGCCAGCGCGAGCAGCGAGTACGCGATCTCAATCGAGGCGACACCACGGCGCGCGAGCTCGGTCGCGCGAAGCAGGACCTGGTCCGCGGCCTCTGGATCGTCGCTCCGATCGAGCAGCTGCCCGCGGACCGCCAGCGACAAGGAGCTCGCCCAGTGCTCGGAAAGGTCGTGCTCCTCCGCCAGTGCAATCGCATCCGCGGCGCGTG
>JBEKRJ010000527.1:0-4207 GCA_049518835.1 Solirubrobacteraceae bacterium | reverse complement strand
GTTTTCCGCGGTCACGACTCGGTAACCAGTGCCCCGCTCCCCGCCGATACAGTGCGCGGCGACTCAGCTGCCCGCCGTCACCGTCGAAAGGACAACGCATGAGATCAGCCCGCGCGGTCCCATTCACCGTTGCCGCGACGCTAGCCGCAGCGATCTCGCTGCCGGCGACCGCGGTCGGAACGCGGGTCGTCAACCGCGCCGCGGAGACGAACTGCATGCCCGGCAGCACCGACCCGAGTTACTGCGAACCACCGATGATCGACGGCAAGCCCGTCACCGGGCAGTCGAACACGTCGGCAACTGCAAAGGTGTCGACGAGCTCGGCGGGCGAAGTGCTGGTCGCATTCGTGCGCTCAGACTCACCGTCGCCCAGTGGCAACAGCTCCTCGGTCACCGGGGGCGGACTTGCCTGGAGGCGCGTGGCGCAGGAGAACCGAGCGCTCGGCGACGCGGAGGCATGGACCGCAACCGCAGGCACGAGGCTCAGCTCGGTGCCGATCACCGCAAAGGCGACGAATTACTCCGGCTATGATGAGGTGCTGACGGTGATCGCCTTCGAGGGCGCAACCGGGATCGGCGCACACGGGACGTTCTTCTCGACCAGCGGCGCCCCAACCGGCACGATCAAGACGACGCGCCCGAACTCGTGGGTGTTTGCGGCCGGCGATGACTGGCTGCGCTCCGTCGGCCGGACACCTCGACCCGGTCAGAAGATCCAACAGGAGAGCTACGACAGCGGCGGCGACACGTACTGGGTGCAGTCAACGAGCGCACCCACCGCCGCCGCCGGCACGTCCGTGACGATCAACGACACGGCCCCCACGTCTGATCCCTACGACCTGGTGCTCGTCGAGGTTCGGTGACGGCTTCGGCGCGCTCTCAGCAGTTGGTCGTGCCCGCGGTTCGCACCCCGTAGGGCAAGCGGGGCCTCGCACAGCGCCCCGAGCCCGACTCCGCCGATCGCCCTTCGCGTCTGCCGCACCTCCTACACTTCGCTGTGCCGGCCGGTAGCGGGGGAGCCGTGCCGAGGGCTCCGCGTGCAGACCGAATCCAACACTGGGACGCTTGAGTGCTACGTCCCCCGGATGCTGCTCGGGCGCCTGGCGACGCCTTCGGTCGGGCTTGTGGAAGTCCTCGAAGGCACGATGGTGTTCGCGGACGTGTCGGGATTCACCCGGCTCTCCGAGCGGCTCGCGCGCAAGGGCACGGAGGGCGCCGAGCACCTCGTGGACGCCATCAACACGTGCTTTTCGGCGCTGCTGGGCATCGCATATGACCTCGGCGGCTCGCTGCTGAAGTTCGGCGGCGACGCAATGCTGCTGTGGTTCTACGACGAGGGCCACGCGCTGCGTGCCTGCTCGGCGGCGATCGCGATGCGGCGCGCGCTGCGCGACGTGGGCCGGATCCGCGCCGGCAGCAGCTCAGTGGTCCTGCGCATGTCAGTCGGCGTGCACACGGGCTCCTATGCGATGTTCCTCGTCGGCGGGTCGCACCGCGAGTTGTTGGTCGGCGGGCCGGCGACCGGCACCGTCGTCGCGATGGAGAGCGCGGCGGCGGCCGGACAGATCCTCCTCAGCGCCGATACCGCCGGCTTGCTGGCGCCCAACTGCCTGGGCGCGCGCCGGGGGGCGGGCGTGCTGCTCGCGCGCGCGCCGGCGGCGCCCGCGTGGGATCCGCCGCCACTAGCCAGTCGCCCCTCCGACGAGGCGATCGCCAACTCCCTGTCGACGGCGGTGCGCGCGTATCTGGCCAGCAGGCACGTCGCGCCCGAGCACAGGGCCGCGGCGATCGCCTTTCTTCAGTTCACCGGCCTCGATCAGCTGATCGCCCGGCACGGGACCGACGACGCAGCGACCCGGCTTGATCAGCTCATGCGACTCGTCCAGGCTGCCGCCGAACGCTACGACGTCTGCTTCCTGGACTCTGACATCTCCGCGGACGGCGGCAAGATCCGCTTGAGCGCCGGCGCTCCGCGCGTGGTGGGCGAGGACGAGGAGCGAATGCTGCTCGCGCTGCGCGAGATCCTCGAGGCCGACCCCCCGTTGCCGATCCGCGCCGGCGTGCACCGCGGGCCGGTCTTCACGGGCGAGGTTGGGCCGGGATACCGGCGCTGGTATGCCGTCATGGGCGATACGGTCAACCTCGCGGCACGGCTGATGGGAAAGGCGCCTGCGGGTCACGTGTATGCGACTCGCCAAGTGCTCCGGGGCGCAAAGACCGACTTCGCGCCGACCGCGCTCGAGCCGTTTGGAGTCAAGGGCAAGTCGCGACCGGTGCAGGCGTGGAACGTTTGCGCACCTCGACGGGCAGCCTCCGAAGGCTCGATCCGGGCGCAGCTGGCGCTAGTCGGGCGCCAGCGTGAGCTCGCGCAGTTGCGCACCGCGGTCGCCGACGCGAGACGCGGGTCTGGGACCCTGATCGAGCTGGTCGGCGAGACAGGAAGCGGCAAGTCCCGCCTGCTGGCAGAGGCGAACAAGCTCGCCGAGGGCATGACCGTGCTGCGCGGCGCGTGCGAGGTCTACACGCGCGACACCCCGTACTCGGTCTGGCGAGATCTGCTGCGACAGCTTCTCGGACTAGGCTGGGAGGATCCCGAGGGGGTCGTGCTCGAGCGGCTCAAAGTCGAGCTGGAGAGCCAGCAGCCCGGCCTGCTGCCGTGGCTTTCGCTGATCGCGATCGTGCTCGATGTCGAGGCTCCAGCATCGCCGGAGGTGGAGCAGCTGTCCGCACAGGCGCGCCCGGGCAAGCTGCACGAGGTCGTAATCCGCTACCTGAGCCGTGCGCTGGTCGTTCCGACGCTGGTCGAGATCGAGCAGGCGCACCTGATGGATGCCGCCTCGGCCGCGCTGCTCGAAGCGCTGACCGGCGAGCTGCAGTCCTCGTCCTGGATCGTGCTCGTGACCCGCCGGGACGCGCCGGGGGGGCCGGCGCTGGCCGACGACGCGCAGCTGCGGATCGAGCTCGGGCCGCTGTCGCACGAGGACGCGCTGGCGCTCGCACTCGCCACGCGCGAAGCGAACGAGCTGCCGCCACACGTCGTCGAGCTTGCCGTCGAGCGCTCCGGGGGAAGCCCGCAGTTCCTGCTCGACTTGCTTGCTGCGGCGACCGCCGGCGATCGCGACAGGCTGCCCGACAGTGTCGGCGCGGCGACGATGGCCCGCATCGACGCACTGCACCCGCGCGACAGCACGATCGTCCGCCGCGCCGCGGTGCTCGGCGCATCGTTTCACCCGCGACGGCTGGCGGACGTCATCGCGCCTGAGACGCAGCTGCCCGAGGAGCCGTTCTGGCAGCGGCTGTCGGCGGTCTTCGAACGCGGCGACGACGGCCTGGTGCGCTTCCGGCGACCGGCTTTGCAGGAGGCCGCGTACGCGAGCCTGCCATTCAAGCTGCGCCGCCAGCTGCATCAGGCCGTCGGGCTGCGGCTCGAGCGCGATCAGGGTCGCGAGCCAGACGCCGATCGCGCCGTCCTCTCCTACCACTTCGCCCTCGCCGGCGATCACGCGCGCGCCCAGCGGTATGCGATGGCTGCCGCTCGTCGAGCGACGGAGCGCTTCTCGCACGCGGACGCCGCGCGGTTGTACCGGCGGGCGATCGACGCTGGACGGGCGAACGGGCTCGCGACTGATGACAAGGAGCTTGCGGAGGCATGGGAGCAGCTCGGCGAGGCGTTGCGAAGCACCGGCGAGCCGGCCGCGGCGGCACGGGCCTTCACCCGGGCCAGGCGGCTGCTGTCGGACGACCCGATTGCCCAGGCGCGGCTTTGCGACCGCCACGCGGACGTCGCGATGCGCAGCGACGCGCTCGGTGCCGCCGTGCGCTGGCTACAGCGCGGGTTTCGGTGCCTGGACGGGCTTGAAGGGACCGAGGCGAGGGCGTGGCGAGCGCGGATGCGGGCAAACCTCGGAGGCGTGCGCAACGTCCAAGGCCGGTGGGGTGACTCGATCTCCGCCTGTCGCCAGGCGATTGCCGAGGCGGAGTCGGTCGGCGAGCTGCGGGCGCTCGCGCGCGCGTGCTATGTCCTCGACCGAGCGCTGGTCGAGTCCGGCCATGCCCACGAGGCATCCTACTCGTGGCGCGCGCTTGAGATCTACGAGCGACTCGGCGACCCCGAGCACGAGGCGGTTGCGCTCAACAACCTGGGCGCGTTCGCGTACTGGAACGGGCGCTGGGCTGACGCCGTCGCGCTGTACCGCCGAGCTGGCGC
>JBEKRJ010000526.1:0-4210 GCA_049518835.1 Solirubrobacteraceae bacterium | reverse complement strand
TCCCGGTACCGGGTGTGGTGGTCGTGTCCGTCCCGGTCGTCGTCGTCGTGCCCGTTCCGGTGGTGGTCGTATCGGTTCCGGGGGTCGTTGTCGTGTCCGTCCCGGTCGTACCGGTAGCGGGCGCTGTCGATTCGCTTGCGGTACTTGTCGTCGCTGACGTTCCAGTGGCTCCAGCGCTTGCGGTCGTCGCGACCGTGACGGCCACGAGCGCTCCCGCAAGCGCGCTGCACAACAGCACCGCGAACAGACCGAATCTACGAGCCTGCGCGCGCAGGTAGCGCGCGAATCTCGACCTGTCGCTAAACATACGTGTCTCCAAGAGCGGGGACAGGCCGGAAGCGTCGCCCCCAAAGCTCCGCTCCGGCCTGACCCTTGACTCGCCGTCGTCCTTGACTGTTTCTTGCGACCGTCTTCCATTGACGGTGTGACCTTTGCTTCGGACACGTGCCGCCGGTTGATAAGGATCGCCGATTTTCGTGGACGATCCCTCGACCATCGGCGAGTCGCGGGGTGTACGTCCGGGACTACTCCGGGGTGGAGGGCGGACCGATCATGCCGGCGATCCGACGCCCTTCGCGCAGCTGTGGCGTCCTCCGGGTGCGGGCACCGACGAACGCTCCAACCGCGAGCAGCACGATCGAAAGTACGATCGCCAGCAGCGGTGCCGAGCTTGCGTTGCTCTGCACGGCGCCCAGCCCCGAGCCGGTCGGAGCGTCGAGTCCCGGTACGCTGGAGGAGGAGCCGAACCCGTTCGCGGAGTGGACCAGCGATCCTGGCTGACCTCCGGGGACCAGCACTGGGGCTCCCGTGCCGCCCACGCCAGATCGTCCGTTCTGAGCACCGCCGGATGACAATGCGGCCGAGCCAGTCGACGAACCCGCGGCTGAGCCGTTGGTCGATCGCGCCGCGGAGGCAGCACCGCCGCCCGACGCGCCGGCGCCAGCGGAAGGCGTGCCTGAGCCACCACCGCTCGTGGCACCCGAGGCCGAGCCGCTCGAACTGCCGGCGACGCTCTGACTGCCACCGCCGGATGCAGCACTAGAGCCGCCTGCGCCGCCCGAGCCACCGGCAACGCCACCCGCACCGCCGCCACCGCCGCCCGATGTCCCGCCCCCGCCGCCAGTCACCGCGCCGGAACCCGCGTGCCCGTGCGGCGCTGCATCCTGTCGAGCGCTGTCAAGCGGGATCGAATACACGACGCCGGCTGGGCTGTTTGCGCTCGGATCGGTAGCCTCCGTGGCCGGGGAACTGGCGACGGCCGCGGTCGCGGAGACGAAGAGGGCACAAAAGATGCAAACAGACGATATGCCGGAGATGCGTCGCACCACGCAACAGTCGATGTTAGCCACACAGCTGCCGGCGAGCAAGGCGCAGCTCGCAAACGAGCTGGATGGGCTCAACGCGGACGACCAGCCGGCCGGCGCGCCCGCCCCGCATCTGGACGCAAGCGGTCAGCACGCGATCCCGCAGGCGACGGTCGCGGTGGCGTTCGCGGTGTTATTGCTGGTGCTTGCGACTACGTCTCAGGGGGCGTTCGCGGTCAGCCGCTGGGCACCGCTGACATTGTTTGCGCTGGCGCTGCTGATCGGGGCGCTGTTTGCGCGCGTTGATGCGGCGTTGCCGGCGTCGCGTGCCGTCCGTTTGGCACTGACCGGCATCTGGGGTCTGGCGGCGCTGTCGATGCTGTCGATGCTGTGGGCGAAATCCAGTGGTGACGCGTTCATCGCGGCCGACCGGATGATCCTGTACGCCGCGATCGTGACCTTGCCGTTCGTGCTGCCGATCTCGCGTCGGTCGCTGAGCGCGGCGGGCTGGGCAATCGCAGTTGGCATCGGAGCGATCGCGTTGTACGTGCTGTTGCGCCTGCTGGACAACGGTGCGTCGCTGTTCCTGGCCGGGCGTCTAAACGCGCCCGTCAACTATCGCAATGCGACCGCTCTGTTGTTCGCGCTCCCAGTGTGGCCGTTCATCATCGCCGCCGCGACCAAGAGCAACCGCCGCGCGGTGCGGGCAGCTTCACTGTCGCTGGCGACGTTGTGCCTCGGCCTCTCGTTTCTGACCCAGTCGCGCGGGATTCTGCTCGGTCTCGGGGCCGGCGCGTGCGTTGCGCTCACGCTCGGCCCCGACCGCGTGCGCCGCGCGTGGATCGCGATTCTCGTGGTCGGGGCGGTCGCGCTCGCGTCTCCCTGGCTGTTGGCACCATTTCATGCATTCGACGGCGGCCGTGGCTACGTCAGCCCGCATCAGATCACGGTTGCAGCCGATGCGTTGCTCGTTAGCAGCGTGGCGGCGTTCGCTGTTGGGATGGTGCTAGCGCTGTTCGACAACGGCTTGCGGGCTGGCTCGCCGCAGATGCGCCACGCGCGTCGCGCCGCCCGGCTCGCGCTCGCCGGCGGCGTGGCCGTCGCGATCTTCGGTGCCGGGGTGGCGATCGGCAACCCGGTCACGTATGCGCGCTCGAAGTGGGACGAGTTCCGCAGCCTGAACAGCGCCACCCCGACGACCACGAGGCTGCTGACCACCGGCGGTCAGCGCTATGACCTGTGGCGGGTCGCAATCAAGGAGTTCGAGAGCTCGCCGCTGGTGGGCGTGGGTGCCGACAACTATTCGTTTGACTATTACGTCGATCGCGCGACGAACCGCAACCTTGACGATCCGCACAGCCTGCTGTTCTCGCTGCTGAGCGAAGACGGGATCGTCGGGATCGCGTTGTTCGCGCTGTTTCTCGGCGGACTCGCCGGCGCGCTGCGCGACGGCTGGAGCAGGCTGACGCCGGCGCAGCGACGGCATGCGGTAGCGCCCGCAGCGGTCGGCGCGGTGCTGATCGGCCAGAGCACCGTCGATTGGATCTGGCTGATCCCCGGCCTGACGGCAATCGGGCTGCTGGCGCTGTCGCTCGCGGCCGCGCAGGCCACCGCGGGGGCGGAGCGCGAGGAGCGGTTGCCCGGTGCCAGTGATCTCGATCGCCGTCCGGCCACGCGCCGGCGGACCGTCCGCGGTGCGATCGCGGCCGGGGGCCTCGTCCTGGCCGCGGCGGCCGTGACGACCCTGTTTTTGTCCGATGCGTACATCCAGCGCGCGCGGACGCTTGTCGATCAGCCGAGCTCGGAGCTCGGCGCCGCCCAGGTCGCCGCGGTGCTCGATCCGTGGTCGGTGACGCCGCACTACCTCGAGGCCTCGGCGTACGAGACGATGGGCAACCGGCCGAGCGCGCTCGGGCAGTTGCGCGACGCGCTGAAGCTCGAACCTGACAACTTGGCGAACTGGGGCGTGCTGGGCGATTTCGAGGCGCGCGGACACGACCTCGATGCCGCTCGCGCCGACTATCGCGAGGCGCTGGCGCTCGATCCGCTCGACACCGGCCTGCAGCAACTCGCTCGGATCGGGCTCACCGCGACACGGCTTTCGCCCCATGCCGCGCGAGTGCGGCGTCCAGCTGCATAGCCCATTGCTCGGCGGCGCGGGCGGCGCCAAAGTGCGTCTCGGCATAGCGCCGGCCGGCGGCTCCGAGTGCTCGTCGCAGCTGCGGGTCGGCGTGTAAGCGCCGGCACGCGTCCGCAAGTTCCTGCGGCTCGCCGGGCACGACGACGACGCCGGCGCCGGCAGTCGTGACGAGTCGTGCCGCCTCGCCCCGCGCCGCCAGCACGAGCGGTCGCGCCGCAGCCATCGCCTCGAGCATCTTCGTCGGCAGCGCGCCTTCGAAGATCGGTAGGTCGCGCAGCAGGACCGCGCTGGCGTCGGCGTCGGCATATAGCCCGGGGACCCGGTCAGCGGCGACGGCCCCCAGCAGCTTGACGTTGGTCACGCGCCGCTGCGCGACGATCGCGCGGATTCGCGGCGCGTCCGCGCCGTCGCCGGCGATCGTCGCCTGGAGTGCCTCGGGGCCGGCCAGCCGTGCGGCCTCGACGAGGACGTCGAGTCCGTGCGCCAGCCCGACGGTACCCGCCCACAGCAGACGCAACGGGGCGCGAGCGCCGTTGTCTGCGGGCGCCGGCGGACGTGGGTCAAAGCGCTCGAGGTCGACCACAGGCCAGACCCGTTGCGCCTTCCCGCGCGCTTGCGCAAGCGGCGCCAGCGCCGCGACGATCCCTTCGGTTGGGGCCGTGATCAGCTGGGCGTGGCGGTAGATCCAGCGCTCGAGCGCCGAGGCGGCCGCGATCGCGTGAGGGTTGGAGAGCGCCCCGAGGGCGACCGCGCTCGCCGGCCAGCG
>JBEKRJ010000525.1:0-4217 GCA_049518835.1 Solirubrobacteraceae bacterium | reverse complement strand
TGTTCGGCGCCATGACTCGCGACCGTACCGTTGCGGGTTGGCGTTCCCGGTGAGGTTCATCCGCCCCGTCGGTGCGCTACGCGCCAACGAGGAGTCGGCGGAGGCACCCCGGCTGGAGTCGCCCACCCACGCAAAGGGAGTGCGCAGCTTGGCTGTCGATGAGACCGCGCGAGAGAATGCAGGTTCCGCCTTGGCCTCACGTCAGGCTTCGCTGAGGTCGGCGCGGCCGCGTTGGTCGGTTACGGCCAGCCGCCCCCGGTCGATGTGTGGCGCGTTCCAGGCGCAGGAGCATTCAGGCAACGAGTTGCGCTTTGCGCGACGGGCATGCGAAGTTGGCCTCAAGGAGTCGCGGCCGTCGCCATCGTTGATTCGCGCATCGCGACGAGCTCGGAGTGAGAGGATGAGCCTCTCATGATCGGGATCGTTACCTGTGTCTGAGACTTTTTCCGGAATCCGGGGGTCTATTACGCAGCCGGTTTCGGGGTTGATCATCGGGCTTGGTTGTGGCCTGTAGGTTGGTGTAGCAGCGGCGGTCATCGCCGTCAAGCGCTGGCTTGGGTCCCTCTTGACAGCCGCGGGCCTTGCCGCCGGGAGGGTTGCGTAGGGCACGTCAAAGGCTTGCGATGAAGGGGGCGCGGGTCTGAGCGCGTGGGGGGCCCGTCGCGCGTTGAGACCGCTTCGCTTTCGCTGTTGAGCGCTCGCCACGACGGTTGGTCGGGGGTCCGCGAGGCGTGCCGGTGGGCCGGGCGCGGGTGGGGCGAGCGATGCGACCCACTCGCGCGTGGCCCGGGCGGGCGCGTCGAGAACCGGCGCGTTGTGCGGCTCTGTGCGGCCCTGCGGCGAGGCCGGGAGGGTGATCGGTCGCCCGCTTTCGGCGCTGTGGGGCACGGTCGTGGTCATCTGAGCGGCCTCGGGTGGGTGTCGCGGTTGTAGGCCAGGCGCTGCTGGCGGGCGCGCTCCAGGCCGGTGCGGCGGGCTTGGCGGATCGCGGGCCCGCGGCCCTCGTGCTCGTCGTTGGGGGTGACGTAGCCGATGCCGGCGTGCAGGCGCACGCTGTTGTACTGCTCGCGGACGGCGTCGAGCTCGCGCGCGAGGTCGGCCGGATGCTGCAGCGCGGACAGGTACGGCCACTCGTACTTGACGTGGCCAAACAGCGACTCGATGTGGGCCTGATCGGTGGGCGTCCCGGGACGGCCGTAGTGGGTCGCGATCGCGTGCAGGGCCATGAACTCGCGGGTCGAGCCCGATCTCATCTGGGCGCCCTTATCTGACACCGAGAGCAGGATCGGCTGCAGCTCGTGCTCCTGCTCGGCGGTCGCGTGCTCGTCGATCAGCGACAGGATCACGTCCAAAAGGCCCTCGCGCTCGAGCGCGCGCGTGAACAGCACCTGGACCTGCACGTCGGTCGCCTCGGGGCACAGCATCGTCTCGATCCACTCGCGCGAGACCAAGTCGAGGATCGCCAGCGCGCTCGTCCCGGCCCCGAGGGAACTCGCTGAAGTCATAGCCCCACACCTGACAGGGCCGGTACTCGACCCACTCCGGCCACGGCCACTTCAGCGACTTCTGGCGTGGCGGCCGGTAGGGCGGCCGACGGCCGTGCTCCAACAGCACCCGCAGCACCGTCGAGGGCGACACCCACACGCGCCCAAGATAGGAGCCGCGGTGCGCGAGCTTGCGGTGCGAGGCGTCGACCTCACCCCACTCCCCAGCAATGACCGTCGGCCAGGTGGCCGGCCGCTGCCCAGACTGCGGCGGGACGCCACAGACGGACAACCTCTGCATGTCGTTGGCGCGGGTGCCTCGCGTGGCGCGTGTCGCGTGGCGCGTGGCGTCGTCGTCGTCGTCGTCGTCGTCGTCGTCGTGATCTGCCGCTCGGGGCCGAACCGCCTCTCTGCCGGGGGTGGGTGCGAGCAGCCGAGCTTGCCCACAGCCGATCGGCTAGCCAGGAGGCACCCCGCACCGACGAGAACCTCGCCGCCGCAGTCGTTCGGGAGCGTTCGGTGTCGAGGGCTCAGGTTTGTGTCGCGCGGCTTCCAATGTCCGGCGACGAGGCAGTCATTGAGCGCTGGCGGCTGATGGAAGCTCGTTCGCGCGCGCGCCCCACGAATTCGGCGATCGTCCGCGCTACAAGCTCGGGGTCGTCGGACATCGCGATGTGGCCGAGTCCTGGCAACTCGACCCACTCGGCACTCGGGAGCAGGTTTCGTAGGCGCTGGGAGTAGCGCGGTGAGGGGATGATCCGGTCCCGGGTGCCCCACGCCAGCAGCACCGGGCACGTGACCCCGTCAAGCGCGCGTGGCGGGCCGTCGCGAAGGATCGCGTCCATCAGCTCGAAGTACACGGGGCAGGCAACCGAGTCGCGGACCGCCTGGGCTGCCGCAGCTGGGGGAATCCGCTCTCCGTGTGCGGCGACCTGCCACATCAGCGCGCGCCGTAGCCGGGGACGGCGCACTAGCGAGTCGATCCGCGGCAACAGCGCCGTTGACAGTTTGTGGTTGCGGGCGAACAGCGTTTGGAGGCGTCGCTCGGCCCGCGATCCGTGCTCCCAGCCGCCAGCGGGCGCCAGCGCGACGACCGAGCGCGCTCTGCCGCGGTCGGCCAGCTCGAACGCGATCCAGCCGCCGAGCGAATGCCCAGCAACGTGCGCAGTGTCGAAGCCGGCGGCGTCAAGGTCACGCTCAACGGCGTCCACCAGCGCGTTCACCGAGACGGGCGTGTCGGCCAACTCTGGTCCGCCGACGTGGCCGGCGAGCTTCACGGTAAGCACATCGTGGGAGCGCTCGAGTGCTCCCAGTACCGGTTCCCATATCAGCCGTGTGCCTGCGAAGCCGTGGATCAGCACCAGCGGTTCGCCGGCTGCACCGCGATGGACGTCGTCACGATTGCCCGATTGCACGGGCAGAGCCTATCCGCCACTGGCGCATGTCGAAGACATGAGCAAACCACCGAAGCGCATGTCGTGGCTTGCGGCCCAGGGTCTCGGCGCTTTCTTGATTGCTTGATTCGACGACGAGCAGCAGCGGCAGCTCCGGGAGTGCTTGCGTCGGCGCCAGGGAGGGTAGGCCAGGGCAACATACGCGCGAAACCCACAATAACCGTTCCGATGACCCGTCTGGCCCTCCGCGGCTGGCGTCAGAAGACCCCACAGCTCAGGCATCACGGTACACCGTGATCTCTTCGGTGTAGAACTGGACCGCTGCGCTGCCCTGCTCGTGAGGTCCGTAACCGGATGCTTTGGATCCCCCGAACGGCACGTGCACGTCGGCGCCGGCGGTCTGTGAGTTGACGTGGATGATGCCCGCTTGCAGCTCGTCGACGCACCGGTCGGCCGTCGCGAGGCTGGTCGTGAACACGGCCGCTGAGAGTCCGAAGCGGACGGCGTTGGCGCGTTCGATCGCCTCGCCGAGCGTCCCGAACCGGTATAGCGAGGCGACCGGCCCGAACACCTCCTCGCACGACAGGAAGCGCTCGTCGCCGACGTTCTCGAACACGGTCGGCGCGATCAGGTAAGCGTCTGGATCGGCGCGCTCGCCACCAGCGAGCACGCGGCCGCCCTCGTCGCGACCGCCGGCGATGGCCGCGAGCACATCCTCGAACTGGCTCTCGTTGACCAGCGGCCCAACCTCAGTCTCGGGATCGGCCGGATCGCCGACCTTGCCCCGCGCGATCCGCGCCAGCAGCCGCTCGCGAAACTCGTCGTAAACCCGGTCCTGGACATAGATCCGCCGCGTCGCCGTGCACTTCTGCCCCGCCGACCAGAACGCACCCGCGTAAGCCGCCTCGACGGCCGCGTCGAGCGCCGCGTCGCCGGCGACGATCAACGGGTTGTGCCCGCCGAGCTCGAGCTGAACGCGCTTGCCGAGCGCTGCGGCTCGGTCGCGGACCCCGTGCCCGACCGCCACCGACCCCGTAAACGAGATCGCCGCTACGCGCGGGTCGGCGACGAGCGGCTCGCCGACCCGCGCACCGCGACCGATCACGACGTTCAGCACCCCCTCGGGCAGCTCGGCCTGCTCCAGCGCGCGGGCGAGGTGCAGTCCGGTCAAGGGCGAATCCTGGGCGAGCTTGAGCACGACCGTGTTGCCGTACGCGAGCGCCGGCGCCAGCTTCCAGGCCGGGATCGCGGCGGGGAAGTTCCACGGGGTGATCAGCCCAACCACGCCCAGCGACCGGCGGCGGGTGTAGACGATCGAGCCCGTCGCCGACTGCTCGAA
>JBEKRJ010000524.1:0-5435 GCA_049518835.1 Solirubrobacteraceae bacterium | reverse complement strand
CAACCACCCGCACGCCGGCGATCGCCGGACCGACGATGTTGCTTGCGGCACCGGTGACGCCGAACAGCGCGTTCGCCTTACGCAGGTGCGGTCCTGCGACCGCCGGCAGCAGCCCGCTGGAGGCGGGAACGAAGAACCCGGTCGCAGCGCCAAGCAGCGCCTGCGAGACGGCGAGCTCCGCCACAGTTGCGTGTCCGGTCACCAACAGGAGCCCAATCGCGCCCTGGCCCACGAGCCGCGTCAGATCGGCGGCGATCATCACACCGCAACGGCCAAGCCGATCGGCCACCACCCCGCCCGCCAGCAGCGAGCCGAGCAGCGCGACCGCGCGGCAGGCCAGCACCACCCCCAGGTCCGCCGGCGAGCCGGTGAGGTCCAGCACCGCGAACGCCAGCGCGACCGGCACCACCCCGTCGCCGATCAGCGAGGCGAGCTCCGCTCCATACACCAGCCTGAAATCCCGCAGCCTCAGCACCTCGAGATCCGAAGGCGGGCGCATCCACCGATTCTGTCTCGCCCGGTAGATGCCTCGATGCGCCCGTCGCAGGCAGCGCGTCGCCGGCTACCGATGACGCTGAGGGCTCAACGGTTGCCTCGAGCGGAATCCGGCGGATTGCCTTCGCCCAGCCTGGCCGACCGTCTGCCGGACGGCTTCAAGGTCGACGGGGCGTCTCTCTTCCCCTCGCCCGCGGGCTCGGTTCGGCGTCCGGCCGCCGGCTGGCGTTTCGGGCTACATCAACCACCGGATCCCACAAGCAGGGAACCAAAGATGAGCGCAACAGCTCCCGCCGTCAACCAGGTCACGCTGGTCGGAAACCTGACGGCCGACCCGGTCCTCAAGCAGCTCGAGGACGACCGCAAGGTCTGCCAGCTGCGTCTCGCGGTCAACGACCAGAAGGACAAGCCGATGTTCATCGACGTCGCCACCTTTGGCGCGCAGGCCGAGGCCTGCGCCAAGTACCTGGGCAAGGGCCGCGCGGTCGCGGTCACGGGCCGGCTCGTCTACCGCGAATGGGACGACAACGGCACCCGCTGCAGCCGCCACCACGTCGTCGGCCGCGTCCAGTTCGGCGGCAAGTCCGACGAGCAGCCCGCGGAGGCCGCCGAGGCCGCCGAGGAGGTCGACGCCTTCTAAACAGCGTTCGGCGCCGGCGAGATCAACGTCGCCGGCGCCCACCACCCCTCCGTCACGTCGCTGAAAGCAGAACCGACATGAGCACCGAGTCCAACCAGACCCAATTCCAAGTAATACATCTCGTCGGTCGGGTTGCAGCGACCCACCGCCTCGAGCGACACGCCGACACGCCGACACGCCGACGCGACGCTCCGCGTCGCGGTGCAGCGCTCGAAGCGCAACGGCGAGGATCAGCGCGCGGATTTCTTCGACGTCACGACGTTCGGCGCGCAGGCCGAGAACGTCGCGCAGTATCTCGCCACCGGCCGGCTGGTCGCGATCTCTGGCCGACTGCGCCACCACACCTGGGAGCACGACGGCCAGCGGCACCAGAAGGTCGACATCGTCACCGGCGCCTACGGGATCACATTCCTCGGCGGCCCACGCAGCCGCGACGACAGCGAGGAGGATTTCGCCGTCCCGCAGATGGACGACGACGACGTAACAGCCCCGTTCTGACGTCGACCGCGGCCCCGCCCGGGATCCGCTCCGGGCGGGCACCGCAGTCGGACGCGTCCGCGCCGGCGACACTTGCGAACCAGCCATCGTCCCCCGCTACTACTTGCCGCGGCACAGCCCACACTCCAACCCATTCCCACCACAAGGCCCACTTCCGCGGATCCTGACGCGAGAGCCGGGACCTCAGCCCGGCTCGTGGCCTCCAGGCACGCCCGGAGGTTCAATCGCCTGCGTCACGCGGCTCCATCTGGACGTGCCAGCGCCGAGCTTCTGTATGACAGTCGTGCGCTGAGGCCAGCCGCGCTCGCGGGCCGCCGCGTCCCACTCGCGGGAGGTCGGCGCTCGCCCAAGCTCCTCGGCCAGCTGACCGAGTGCCACAGACAGCTGCTGGGCGCTCCACCCACGTCGCAGCGGGCGCACTGCCAGCCCCGCCTCCCGACATGCCGCATTCCAGCTCCCGAACCTGTCCGCCATCGCATTCGCGCTAGGCCAACCGCGGCGTCCTGAGATCGCCTTGTACTGCTTAACACCGAAGTTCGCGCCGAGCTCGCACTGCGCGATCTGCAAAGCGACGATCATCTGCTCGTCGCTGCACCGCTGCGTGATCCGCGCCTTCCACCCCAGCTCACGCGCAGCAGCCGCCCACGATCCGCAACGGCGCGTGATCACCGCCGAGTTCGGATAATCCGGCGGCGGATAAACCACATCCAGCGAGGTGGGCTGGCGTCCCAGCTCGCGCTCCAAGCGACGCAACGCATCGAGAATGTCGCGCTTGTCAGCCCACTTGAAACGATCGTATCCAGGCTCCAGGCCGGCTCGACGCAGCCCCTCACTCCAGCAACCGAAATGACTGGTCACCGCCCCAACCCCGAACCGATCGCGGGCGCTGCTCCCACTCGCGCGCAAACGGCACCCGGCCACGCTCAGCCGCGTCCGCGCGCAGCGCGGCGAGCACCTCCTCATCTGTGAACGTGCTGAAGCGCACCTCAAACCCCGCCGCCTCGATCGCCGCATTCCACGATCCAAACAGCCGACACGCGACCGCTGAAGTCGGCCACCGCGGATATTCCGCGCACCAACGACCACGCGCGCGCCTACCCGACTGCCAATCCGCGAAGCCTGGCGCGCATCCCTCGAGTTCCGCCCACTCCCGAATCGCACGCAGCACGACACGCGTCCACGGCAGCGCCACCGGGCGGTCAGCGTGGCCGCACGCCTGGCAACGATCGCCCTTGACGACGAAGTTCTCCCCGCACGAGCACAGGCCCGCGCGCAGATAGCTGCGGACCGTCGTCTCGTCGACGCCTAGCTCGGCCGCGATCTCCCTCACCACAGCGCCGCTGGCGCGCATCCGCATCGCGACCTCGACGCGATCGTTAGGCGCCAGCTCAAGCGGCGGACGGTCGACCGGCAGACCCGCCGCAACAAGCGCCGCGCGCCACGAGCCGTGGTACTTCGCAACCGTTCCCGCAGACGGCCACCGCGGATAATGACGCTCCCACAGAGACCGACGCCTGCGCGATCCACCCGGACCGTCATACGTGCGCTCCCAGTCGATCTGCCGCGGCGCGACGCCGGTCAGCGCCGCCTAGTCGCGCATCGCCTCTAGCACCCGCTCGGCATCCCAGCTATCCGGCGGCGAGTAGTACTCCATCACCCTCGGGACACCCTCCTTCGGCCACCACGCCGGCAGCCAGTCGCTCTCGTTCGGTCCCGACACCAGACTCCTCGCTATCGACAGAACACTCGGCCGGCTCATCTCGGCGCTCGATTTCTGCAACTTCGTGCCGCGCGCGTTCCACGATCAGAGCATGGTGCGTCCGACGTGCAGGGTTCGGGTGTGGCGGCGAGGCGGGGCGGTAGGTGGCGGTAGAGGGTCGCGACGCTGACGCCGAGCGCGCTGGCGATCGCCGCCATGGTCATCTTCTGGGCGCGCATCGTCTCCGCCGCGGCGATCTTCTGCGGTGTGAGCGCGAGCGTCGACCGCCGACGCGACCGCGCTCCCGGGCGGCGGCGACGCCGGCGCGCGTGCGGCCGCGGATGACCCCGCGCTCGAATCGCGCAAGCGCGCCGAACACTGGAACGTCAGGCGCCCGCCGCTGGTGGTCGTGTCGATGTTCTCGGTCAGCGACTTGAAGGCGATCTCGCGGGCTTGGAACTGCTCGACTATCTCGATCAGGTGCTTGAGGCCGCGGCCGAGACGGTCCAGGCGCCAGACCACGAGCGTGTCGCCGGGCTGCAGGAACGAGAGGCACTCCTCGAGCCGTGGTCGCTGCTTGAGAGACCCGCAGCCGACGTCGCGAAAGATGCGCCGACAGCCGGTGAGCGCGTCGAGTTGCAACGCGAGGTTCTGCTGATCGGTCAACACGCGCGCGTGCCCGAGAAGGTCACCAACCCCGCCGGGCCGGGCGTCGGCCGGAAGCGACGTGTCCCGGGCGGATCGTCTGCGCGTCGTCGTGGCGCTCATTCCGGGGCGCGATCCTCTCAAAACTCTCGGATGCTGCAAGCGCCCTTACGGCGACGGCGGTGTCTTACCCGCGCCGTTGCTGGAGTCGGCTGGCCACCAGGTCGACGGGCGGAACATAGTCGCGGGCTGAGCTGATATTGCGCTGGAGCCGATGGTGCAGCGCGGGCAGATCGAGTCGGGCGAGGCCGCCGGCGTCCGCGCTCGCGCTCTTGCAGATGAGCGCGAGCTCGTTCATGCAGCCGAGCACCTGCCGGTCGACGGTCTTGGCGATCGTTACGCGATCGGGGTCCAGTGACTGGAAGGTGGCGGGCGGGAAGCCCTCGGCGGCGAGCTGAGCGCCGACGAGCACTACGACGAACGCGCCCGGCGGGCGTAGGTCGGCGGCTCGCACGTTGGGAGCGAAGACGGAGAACAGCGTGCCGGCGTGGGTGAGGAGCAGGCACTTGCGGCGCTGCACCCAGAGGACGTTGGCGTACCAAGCCCCGGGGCGCTCCTCGATCATCGACTCGCCGACAAGCTCGCGAAGCCGCGTGGTGCAGCGCAGGAGCATCTCGTTGACGGTATCGGTTGCACGCAGCGGGTCGGCGGCGCGGCGGTTAGCGTTCGCCGACGGGCTGTCGTGCGATTGCTTGACGGATCTCGTAGGCCTCGAAGATCACGGCTGCGGCGCTGCCCAGCATCGTCGTGCGGCGGCGCCGCGGAGCCTGGAGGTGGCCAACTCATGCGCTGAGGTGGCGACCTCGGCCGCCACCGCCACAACGTGCCGCTGAGCGACGCCTCAACGTCACGCTTGGTCGCCTCCAACGGGAACCGCCGACCCGGACGTGCGACGCTGACCTGCAGCTCCGAGACGACCTCGGCGCGCGCATCGTCAATCTGCTTCGGCAAGTCTTCCCACTCGCCGCTGCACTGGATCCACAGCGCGAGCACGAACTTGAGCGCCGCTGCGGCGATCTCGTCCAGCTCGCGCGCGCAGTGGCTGACGAACCGCCGCTCCTCCTCGATCAGCTGCCGGCGATGCTCCTCGTCGCGGGCGTCCTCGACGGTCCAGCCGCCCATCGTCTCGCTGATCCTCGTTCCGATCTTCCCTTGGCCGGGCCCCGGCTGTCGCCAGAAGGACGGGTCGAGCGTCGGTCCGGTGCCGGATGCGGATCGCTCACCGGGACGGCCCTCGCCCAAGACACGACGGTCGTCAGCGGCGCTCCGGAGGTAGGTAGTGATGCAAAGGGCGGCCGCTCGCCGAGCGGGCGCCGCCTCGGCGCTGCCGCTTCACGCCTGGAGCAGGCATCATTCCGGCGCTGCTCCTTCGCCTCCGGAGCCGGAGGAGTTACGCGG
>JBEKRJ010000523.1:0-4227 GCA_049518835.1 Solirubrobacteraceae bacterium | reverse complement strand
CGCCGATGGTTGCGACCGCGCAAGAGGCGCGCGCGTTTGCCGACAGCGCCCGCGGCCACGGACTCGAGCGCGTCGGCGTGATGATCGAGGTGCCGTCGGCGGCGATCATGGCGCGCCAGGTGCTCGCCGAGGTCGACTTCGCAAGCATCGGCACCAACGACCTGGCGCAGTACACGCTCGCGGCCGACCGGCTCGCGGGCGAGCTCGCCGAACTGCTGGACCCGTGGCAGCCGGCGCTGCTGGCGCTGATCGCAAGCGTCGGCGCCGCCGGCATCGAGCTCGAGCGGTCCGTCGGGGTGTGCGGTGAGGCGGCCAGCGACGCCTCGCTGGCGCTGGTGCTCGTCGGGCTCGGGGTCACGAGCCTGTCGATGGCGCCGACGTGCGTGCCCGACGTGCGCGCCGCGCTGGCCGAGCACACGCTCGAGGAGTGCCGCGAGCTCGCGGCGGCCGCCTGCGAGGCGCCAACCGCCGTCACCGCGCGCGCGGCGGTCGCGGAGCTGTCGCGCAAGCAGCAGCTCGTGTCTCACAGCTAGGACCCGTTGGGATGTTTGCGGCAACTATTGCCGCAAACATCCCACGCCGACGCCATGTAGTACGATGCACCATCGTAGATGGAGACGAGACGCAACTGGACGGGATCGGGCAGTTCCTGTACCCGGCGCGGTTCTCGACGCCGCCGGCGCCGCCGGGGGCAAAGAGCTAGCTCCTGGTCGAAGGTCGGTTTGCCGGTTCGGGCTGGGGCACTTATGGCGGGCGTGGGCCCGGGGCGACGCCGCAGGAGCGCTGCTGCGGCGTCGCCCTGGGCCGACGTCGCTCCGGGCAGATCAGCCCAAAGCCCGAAATCAACCCTCGATCGCGACCGCTGCGGGCGCCCGGCGGGTCGCCCCCCGGGGCAAGCCGACCAGCGCCACCACCGCGCCGACCGCCGCAAACGCCGCCGCGACCAGGAACGCGAGCTGAAAGCCGCTCGTCAGCGCCGCGTGGGCGCCGACGCCGTGGCGCAGGTCGGTGTTCGTGCGCGCGGTCGCGAGCGCCGCGAGGATCGCCAGCCCGAGCGCGCCGCCGAACAGTCGCGAGGTGTTGACCAGGCCCGAGGCGAGGCCGGCCTCCTCTGAGCGCACGCCGGCGACCGCGAGGATCGTCACCGGTACGAACGCGAACCCGATCCCGATCGCGACCAGCAGCGACGCGACCAGCACGCTGCCCAGGTAGTTACCGTGCGCCGACACGCCGGTGAACAGCAGCAGCCCGGCGGTCTGCGCGAGCATCCCCGTGACCAGCACCGCCTTGGCGCTGAGGCGCGCGATCAGGCGGGGGACGAGCGTCGAGCCGCCGGCGATGCACAGCGTCATCGGCAGGAACGCGACCCCGGCCTCGATCGGCGTGTAGCCGAGCACCTGCTGCAGGTACAGCGAAACGAAGAACCACATCGCGAACACGGCCGCGCCGACCAGCAGGATGACCACGTTTGCGGCGCTCAGCGTCCGCGAGGAGTAGATCCGCAGCGGCATCAGCGGCATCCGCGCGAGCCGCCCCTCGATCGCGACGAACGCCGCCAGCAGCGCGACCCCGGCCGCGATCACGGCGAGCGTCGGCAGCGAGCCCCAGCCGGTCACGTCGGTGCGCACGATCCCCAGCACGAGCAGCGACAGCCCGAGCGTCGCCGACGCCGCGCCC
Source organism: Solirubrobacteraceae bacterium (assembly GCA_049518835.1). Taxonomy (GTDB): domain Bacteria; phylum Actinomycetota; class Thermoleophilia; order Solirubrobacterales; family Solirubrobacteraceae; genus Palsa-465. The sequence continues at coordinate 2,550 of JBEKRJ010000523.1, read as the reverse complement.
GCGAGGTCGAAGCTGCGCGTCGACTGCGCCTTGGCGCTCTCGGCGATCACCCGCTGCGCCGCAAGCGCGGCGACGATCCCGATCGGGACGTTGATGAACAGGATCCAGCGCCACCCGAGCAGGTCGGTCAGCACGCCGCCGAGCAGCACGCCGGCGGCCCCGCCGACGCCGCCCATCGCGCCCCAGATCCCGACCGCGCGGTTGCGCGCCGCGCCCTCGGCGAAGGTGGTCGTCAGGATCGACAACGACGCGGGCGCGATTACTGCGCCGCCGAGGCCCTGCGCGGCGCGGGCGCCGATCAGCATCGCCTGCGTCTGCGCCAGCGCGCCGGCGAGCGACGCGAGCGCGAACAGCGCCAGTCCGGCGACGAACACCCGCCGGCGGCCGAGCAGGTCAGCGGCGCGCCCGCCGAGCAGCAGAAAGCCGGCGAACGTGACCGTGTAGGCGTTGACGACCCACTGCAGGTCCTGCTCTGAGAAGTGCAGCGCGCCGCGGATCGCGGGCAGTGCGACGTTGACGACCGACACGTCGAGGATCACCATGAACTGCGCCAGGCAGCACAGCAGCAGCGTGGCGCGCAAGTGCTTGGCGGTGTCTGTTCGCATGTGCTGCTCCAGGCAATTCGACGGTACGATGGTCTTCGTACAGACTAGCAAAATGTTCGATAAACGTCGTACAATGGGGGACCATGGGATTGATCACGCGGGACATCGAAGTAGCCGTCACCGTCGAGCCGCTCCCACACCCGGAGCGTGCCCAGATCGAGCTGGAGGCAGTCCTGCACGCGCTCAGCGACCCGATTCGGCTGCGGATCGTCGCCGCGCTCGCGCAGGGCGGCGAGCGCAGCTGCAAGAGCATCGACCTGCCGGTCGTCAAGTCCACCTGCACGCACCACTTCCGCGTGCTGCGCGAGGCCGGCGTGATCCGCCAGCGCCAGGAGGGCACCGCGCGCCTGAACTCGCTGCGCCGCGCCGACGTCGACGGGCGCTTCCCGGGGCTGCTCGACGCCGTGCTGCGGGCCGCCGATTGCTAGCAGGGATGACGTTCGGGGCGCAGCAGCTCCCGGCCGCGATCGTGCTGACGTTCGACAACCTCGGCGAGGCGTCCGAGCTCGAGCGGGGCAGTTGGCCGGCGCACGCGCCGCTCGGGCGCCATCCGTCGGTCGTCGAGGTGCTGCCGGCGCTGCTGGACGAGCTCGATGCGGTGGGGTTGACCGCGACGTTCTTCGTCGAGGCGATCAACTGCGAGCTGTACCCCGACGCGCTTGCCGGCATCGTCGCGCGCGGGCACGAGCTCGGCGTTCACGGGTGGCGCCACGAGCGTTGGGAAGCGTTGCCGGCAGCGCGCGAGCGCGAGCTGCTGGCGCGCAGCCGGGCGGCGTTCGCGGCGCTGGGGTTCGACGCCCGCGGCTTTCGGCCGCCGGGCGGGGCGTTGACGGCGCACTCGCCTGAGCTGCTGGCGGCGTCGGGGATCACCTGGTGCTCGCCGGAGGGAGGCGGCGTGGGGGTCCGCGACGGTCTCGCGTACGTGCCGTTTGCGTGGCCGGACGTGGACGCATATCACCTGCTGGGGCAGTTCGAGCAGCTACGGGTGCGACGCGGCGACGGGGCGCGGCCGCTGGAGCCGACGGCGCTGCTGGAGCGGATGTCGGCGCGGCTGTCGGGCGGGGCGCTCGGCCAGCGGGTGGGCGTGTTGATCCTGCATCCGTTCCTGATGCTCGACCCGGGCTGGTTTGCCGGCGTGCGGGCATTGCTGGGGGCGCTCGCGGCGCTGGCGCGTGAGCGGCGGGCGTGGGTCGTGGCCGGCGGCCGGTTCGCCGGCTGGCTGCGCGGGACGGCGACGGCCGTACCGGCTTGAGCATGACGTTCGTCGAGAACCCCCACTGGATGAACCCGCCGGTGCTCGCCGGCGTGCCGCTGGCGCGGGCGCGGGCGGTCGGGGTGATGATCCACGGCCGCTTGCAGCGACCCGACGTGATGCTCGACGCGGTCGCGCGGCTGGGGCTGGACGACGTCGGCTACGTGCTGCCGGTCGCCTACGAGCACTCGTGGTATCCGGGCCGCTACTTCGAGCCGGTCGCGCACAACCAGCCGGACGTGACCTGGTCGCTGAGTGCGTTCGAGCTGACGCTCGCGCGCGTCATCGATGCGGGCGTGCCGCCGGAGCGGACCGTGCTCGCGGGGTTCGGGCAGGGCGGGTGCCTGGTCGCGGAGCTGGTCGCGCGGGCGCCCCGGCCGTTCGCGGGCGTGGCGGTGCTCGCCGGCGGCCTGCTCGGGCCCGACGGCGAGCAGACCGAGCCGGCGCGCGTCGACGGCCTGCCGATGCTGTTTGCCTGCAGCCGACACGACGAGTGGATCGAGCTCGAGCGGGTGCAGTCAAGCGCGCGGGCGTTCGAGCGGGCCGGCGCGTTGGTCGAGGTCGAGATCTACGACGATCGCGAGCACGCGATCGGCGACGCGGCGGTAGCGGCGACGCGCAACTTGTTCGCGCACGCGTGAGCGCTTGACGGCCCACGGGTCCGCGCGACAAGCTTGTGTGCACAAGTAGGAT
>JBEKRJ010000522.1:0-4236 GCA_049518835.1 Solirubrobacteraceae bacterium | reverse complement strand
CGATCGCTTACTCGTTGCCTCGGCGCGGAATTGGCGCCACGTGGCATCCGCGTGAACGCCGTAAGCCCAGGTCCGATCGCCACGCCATTCCACGGTAAACTCGGCCTGTCGGAGCAGGAGTTGCAAGCGGCCGCGTCAGGTATCGAGGCGCGAGTACCGCTGCACCGGTTCGGCCGCGCCGACGAAGTCGCCAAAGCGGCACTGTTTCTCGCCAGCGATGCGTCGTCGTTCATGACTGGCGCGGAGCTCGTGGTCGACGGCGGCTTGACGCAATTCTGAGGTAACCAACGGGGAAATCCAGCATGGACACCGAACGAAAAGTCGCGATCATCACCGGCGCGTCGCAAGGGATCGGCGCGGCTCTCTTTACGGCCTATCGTGACCGCGGCTATCGGGTGGTCGCGACGGCGCGGACGATCGGGCCATCGCGCGATGACGATGTCGTCACCGTCTCCGGCGACATCGCCGACCGTGAGACGGCGCGGCGCGCGATCGCGGCGGGCATGACACGGTTCGGGCGGATCGACACGCTGATCAACAACGCCGGCATCTACATCGGCAAGCCGTTCACGGAGTACACGTTCGATGAGTACGCGGCGATCACGGCCGTGAACCTCACCGGCTTCTTCCGCATCACCCAGCTGGCGATCGCGGAGATGGTCGCCAGGGGCAGCGGGCACGTCGTGAACATCTCCACGAGCCTGGTCGACAACGCGGACAGCACGAGGCCGTCGGCGCTGCCTGCCCTCACCAAGGGAGGACTCGTCGCGGCCAGCCGTTCGCTCGCGATCGAATACGCCTCGCGCGGCGTCCGAGTCAACGCGGTCTCGCTCGGGATTGTCAAGACACCAGCCCACGACCCCGCGTCCTACGAGGGGCTCGAGGCCCTGCACCCGCTGGGGCGTGTAGGCGAAGTCAGCGATGTCGTCGACGCGATCCTCTATCTCGAGCGAGCGACGTTCGTAACCGGCGAGACGCTGCATGTTGACGGCGGCCAGGCGGCCGGCCGGTAGCACCAATCAACCTCACCCAACCGGAAGGACTTGAACCATGCGCTCGGACATCGCCCCCGGCGGCACATTCCCCGACTACGAGCTGCCCGACCAAGATCGCGTCACTCGCACGCTCAGCGAGATCCAGGGCGAGGATCCGCTGATCCTGACACTCGCGCGCGGCAACTATTGCCCGAAAGAGCACCAACAGCACCTCGAACTCGCCGCGAACTTCCCGAAGATCGCCGTGTCCTACACCAAGGTCGCCACGATATCGACCGACACCCATCACTCAAGCCAGGAGTTTCGCGCGTCGGTCGGCGCCCAGTGGCCGTTCCTCGAGGATCCGGATCGGATCGTCCAGAAGGACCTCGACATCCAGGAGTACACCGACTCCGAGCACGACCCGATGATCCCGCACACGCTCGTGCTCAAGCCCGGGCTCGTGATCTACAGGGTCTATAACGGCTATTGGTTCTGGGGACGACCGTCGTTCGTGGACCTGTGGCACGACCTGCGTGACGTGTCGAGCGAGATCCGCCCCGACTGGGACCTGGCAACGCCCGGCCTGCACGAGCGATGGGATGCGGGCGACCTCTCGCCCTTCCACGGCTGGAACAAGCAGCTCGTCCGTACCGCAGAGCGACCGGACGCGTACTGAATGGAGGCCCACATGGATGTTGAGTGCCGTCCTCGGCCGGCCGGAGACTGACATGACCGATCGCAAGCGAACGCCGGTGTGCGAGCTGCTGGGGATCGAGCTCCCGATCGTCGAGGCACCGCTTTCGGCAGATCCTCGCCTGCCCGCCGCTGTCTCAAATGCAGGCGGCCTTGGCACTTTGGGGCTGGGGTGGGCCGATGATGCCGCAGCCGTGGTTCGGGAAACGGCGGCCCTTACCGATCGGCCGTTCGCCGGCAACTTCGTTCTCGCCTTCGATCAGCACCATCGAGTCGATCAGGCACTGTCGGCGGGTCTGCGAGTCGTGTCCCTGTTCTGGGGCGATCCCCAAAGCTACGTCGACTCGGTGCATGACGCCGGGGGGCTAGTAATGCACACGGTCGGCAGCGTCGAGGAAGCGCGGCGCGCTGTCGGATGTGGAGTGGACATCGTCGTGGCGCAGGGTTGGGAGGCCGGGGGGCACGTCTGGAGTTGCGTGGCAACGCTCCCGCTGGTGCCGGCGGTCGTGGACGCGGTCGCGCCGGTACCGGTCATCGCGGCTGGCGGGATTGGCGACGCTCGAGGAGTCGCGGCCGTGCTCGCCCTCGGCGCGCAGGCCGCCTTGCTCGGCACGCGCTTCCTGTTAGCCGACGAAATGCCGATTCACGAGGAGTATCGGCGCCGCCTTATCGCTGCGAACGAAACGGATGCAGAGTGGTATCCCAACCTGTATGAGGTGGGATGGCCGGACACTTCGCACCGCGCGATCCACAACTCAACGGCCGTGATGTGGGAGGCGGCGGGTCGGCCGACACCGGGCAGTCGACCGAGAGAGGGCGAGGTGATAGCGCACTTCGCTTCCGGCGAACAGATCGTTCGATACGAGCCGGCGCCGCCGATGGTTGGCACGACCGGTGAGATCGAAGCGCTGTCCCTATGGGCTGGCCAGAGCGTGGCGCTCGCCAAACAGTCACAGCCGGCTGCGGAAATCGTGACCGAACTCGTCGCGATGGTGCCGGCGACATCGACATCCGAGCCCGGGGGCTGACCAATGAGTCATCAGATCGATGAGAGCGTGTTCCGGGGGGTACTGCCGGAGGACATCGAGTGGAAACCGTTCCCGGCGTTCCCCCCGTCTGCGCGCCTCGCCGTCGTGGTGGGCGACCCGACTGAGCCGGGGCCCTACGTGATCAGGGTCAAGCTGCCTTCTGGGGTCAAGCTGATGCCGCACGTACACCCGGAGGATCGCGTCTACACCGTGATCTCCGGTGTCTTCTACATCGGCCTCGGGGAACACTTCGACAGCGAGAAGTTGGAGTCATACCCGCCGGGCAGCGTGATCGTTCTCCCCGGCGGAACGGCTCACTTTCACTGGGCGCGGTCCGGTGAGTACGTCACCCAGGTGACCGCGATCGGACCACTCGGCCTCGAGTACGTGAACCCAAGTGATGACCCGCGAGCCACCTGAACCAGCGGCGAGGAGCGGAATGGGATCCCGGTCGCAGTGGGCACGCCGCTGGCGGCCCAGCCCTCGGCGCTTCGCCTCGATCTCGATCGCGGCCCGTGCGGGCCAGCCTGGGCCTCTGCTCACGCTTAACGGCTACGAGTTCGAGCAGCAACCGACGCACGACTCGGGCCGAGCGGCTCCGCATGAACGTTTGACGCCGGACAGCGAATCTCGCGAGATCGTCGGGCGGCTGCTGTCGGTCAACGTCGGCATGCCGAAGAACGTGGACTGGCGAAGAAAGACGGTTTTCACCGGCGTCTTCAAGGATCCCGTGGTCGGCCCTCGCCGTGTCCGAGAGCTCAACGTCGAGGGTGATGGTGAGGGCGATCTCGCCGGGCATGGCGGGGAGCAGCGCGCAGTGTTCGTTTACCAGATCGACTCCTATCGGTACTGGGAGCGCGAGCTCGGACGAAACGACTTCGCGTACGGCCAGTTCGGCGAGAACTTCACCGTGGAAGGACTCGCCGATGACGAGGTGTGCGTCGGCGATCGCTACCAGATCGGCGATGCCGTCTTCGAGGTCACGCAACCCCGGGTCACCTGCTACCGCGTCGGGATCCGAATGAACGACCCGCCCATCCCCGCGATGCTCATCTCGCACCAGCGCCCGGGCTTCTACTTGCTTGAAGAAGGCGATGTACAAGCGGGAGACGAGGTCATTAAGTTCGCCTCCGGCCCTGAACAGATGCGGGTCGCGGAGGTCGACGCGCTGCTGTACCTGCCCGGGCACCCGCGCCAGCAGCTGCTGCGCGCGCTCCGGATCCCTGCCCTCAGCCCCGGCTGGCAGTCCTCGTTGCGAGCTTTGCTCGAGGAAGAACCCGGCAGCGGCAACGCTGGTCTCACGGTAAGCAGCCCACCGCCCGCATGGCCCGGCTTCCGTCAGCTGACCGTCACTGCAATCACCCGCGAAAGCGACTCGGCGATCTCCATACGCCTCGAGGATCCCTCGGGCGCGACACTCGCAGCCGCCCGCGCGGGCCAGTACCTCACGCCGCTGGTCCAGCCCGACGCGCACGGAGGTCGGTGCTCCGTAACCACTCCCTCTGCGGACCGCCCGACGCCGGCTACTACGGGATCGC
>JBEKRJ010000521.1:0-4236 GCA_049518835.1 Solirubrobacteraceae bacterium | reverse complement strand
CGACAACGGTCACCTACCAGTGGCGGCGTACGAGCGGTTACACTGGAAGCGGAAGCGGTTATGCGTCGTGGGACATCCAGGGCGCGACGGGTGCAACATACAAGCTTATCCCCGCCGACTGTGGATATGGCATCGCCGTCGCGATGACCGCGCAGAATGCCTACGGGCAACTGACTCTCCAGCTCGACCCGACCGGCACGATCACAGGGAGCGACGGCCCCGCGTGTCCGGCCAGCAGCGTCACCGTGCGGCTGACGCCGGCGTGGATCGTTGCGAACGGGAGCTCGACCAGCACAGCGACGGCGACCGTGACCGACGCACGGGGGCATCCGATCGCGGGTGACCACCTGACCTTCTCCTCGAGCGACTTGGGCGTGCACCTCGGCGGGGTGACCGATCACGGCGACGGCACATACACAGACTCGATCACCAGCTCCACGACGGGCCACAGCGTGACGATCACCGCGACCGACAGCTCGGTCTCCCCAAGCGTCGTTGGCTACGCGACGCTGGGGGTTGTTGCCCCGGCCCCTCCGGCAGGGGGCGGCTCCGGGTCTGGGGGAGCTGGCTCCAGCAGGTCGCGGGCCGCAGCCGCGTCGGTAGGCAGCGTGAAGGTGTCCCGCGCCTCCGCAATGGTGCCGGTGAGCTGCGCTGGGGCGAGCCGGACGGCCTGCTCCATGTCGCTGACGCTATCGCTGATCGAATCTCTCAAGGGCGGGAAGATCATCGCCGTCGCCGCGTCCGGCAACCACGCCAGGACGACGAAAAGCCTGAAGAGGACGGTGGTGATCGGGACCGCGACCGTGACGCTGCCGACTGGCGAGAGCCGGACCGTCAAGGTTGGGCTCAACGCAACCGGTCAGCGGCTGCTCGCGGCGCGCCACGCACTGAAAGCGATGCTCGCGGTCGCCCAGTCGGGGCAAGCCATCGCGATCCGGACACTCACGTTGAAGGCCACGGCGCGGAAGCGTAAGGTGCACCTCGTCGCCCGCCGAGATCCTTGAGAACCGCGGCCACGGGCGACGAGAACCTCTCGTGGAAGTCAGCGCGGCAGAACGCTTCGGAATCGACGTGTAACGCTTGACGGTGCCGACCCCAAAGCGTTGGTCTGTCAGCGTCGCGGGGCAGGTGGGGCCACCTCTCGCGATCCGGTGTATACTATGCGCATATGGCACGAGTGAACGTCTACCTGCCTGACGCGCTTGCCGCGAGCGCGCGCGAGGCGGGGTTGAACATCTCGGGGCTCACGCAAGACGCAGTTCAAGACGCGCTCGCGGCGATGAGCACCGATCGCTGGCTTGATCGCCTTGAGCAGCGCCAGCGCCACAGCATCGCGCATGAGCACGTGCTCACGGCGCTCGAGCATGCCCGCAGCGAGTTCGGCGCTCCCTGAGAGCGTTCTTGACGCCTCGGCGATCGTCGAGGCGTTGCTGGGCACCGACATTGGCGTCGTGGTCCGTGAGCGCATCCGCGGCCGCAAGCTGCATGCGCCCGCCCATCTTGACGCCGAGGTCCTCTCGGCCCTCGGACGCCTCCATCGCGCCGCGGAGCTGCCCGCGGACGCGGTCGCTGCGATGCTCGAGGACTTGGCTGATGCGCCGATCCGCCGCCACCCGCTCGCACCGCTGCTCACGGGTGCCTGGAACAGACGAGCGGAGCTGCGCCTGGTCGACGCGATCTACGTCGAACTCGCCTCTGCGCTCGGCCGGCTTCCATTGATCAGCACGGACGGAAGGCTGGCTCGCGCGTCGGCGCTCGTAGACCTGATCACCGTTCCGGCGTGAGCCTGTCACACCCGTCAGCCGTCAATGGCTCGGCGGCGGGCGGTTCGCCGAGATTGTCGACGAGGACCTGTAGGAATTTGGGATGTGCGCCGCCGGCTCGCCCCGATATTGCTGGTGGCAAGTGAGGGCGAGCCGGTGGCGCCAGGCGCTTTCTCCAGACGCCGTCAAAACCCCCAATAATTCCTCCGCGGGTCCTTGGGCCCTGCCGACCGCGCGCGGGCTGCACGTGTGACCCGGTGCCGGCTGGGAGCCAAGCGCCCCAGCCGGCGACCCGTAACGACCGGCCTAGCGGTCGATCACCACCTTCAGCGCCTTGGTCTCCGCCGCGCGCCCGAACGTGTCGTAGGCATCCATCATCTCGCCCAGCTTGAAGCGATGCGTCGCGAAGTTGTCGACGTTGAGCTTGCCGCTCGCGACGAGCTTGAGCAGCATCGGCGTCGTGTTCGCGTTGACGAGCCCCATCGAGATCGTGATGTTGTGGATCCACAGGTCCTGCAACTGCAGCTCGACCGGCTTGCCGTGCACGCCGACGTTCGCCACGCGCCCGCCGGGCCGCACGATCTGGGTGCACATTTGGAACGTGTCCGGAACCCCGACCGCCTCGACCGCGACGTCCACGCCCCAGCCGTCGGTCAGCGCCAGCACCTGGTCCTTCCAGTTGGCCGACGACGGGTCGACGCCATCGGTCGCCCCGAACTTCTTCGCCTCCTCGACGCGGTTGGCGTCGAGGTCGATCGCGATGATCCGCGACGCGCCGTACAGGCCCGCGGTCGAGATCACCGCCAGCCCGACCGGGCCGGCGCCGACGACCGCGACCACATCGCCGGGCTTGACCCCGCCGTACTGAACCCCGATCTCAAAGCCGGTCGGCAGGATGTCCGACAGCATCACGCCCTGCGCGTTGGTGACCGTCTCGGGCACCTTGTATAGCGACGTCTCGGCGTACGGCACGCGGACGAACTCTGCCTGGGTGCCGTCGATCAGGTGACCGAACACCCACCCGATCCCCGACGCGCCCTCGTTGCCGAGGCAGTGCGCGAAGATCCCCTGCTGGCAGAAGCTGCAGCGGCCACACGACTTGATGCACGAGATGATCACCTTGTCGCCGACCGCGAACTGGTTCACGTCACTGCCAACCGCGACGATCTCCCCCACGCCCTCGTGGCCGAGGATCCGGCCCGGGGTGACGGCCGGCACGTCGCCCTTGAGGATGTGCAGGTCGGTGCCGCAGATCGTCGTCGTGTCAACCCTGACGATCGCGTCTGTCGGGCGCTGGATCTGGGGCTCGGGCATGTCGCTCCAGGACTTCTCGCCCGGGCCATGGTAAACGAGTGCTTTCATGGCGTCCTCTCCTCTTGCCGCTCGCAATTTGCTGTCAGCGCTGTGACAACGACTCTATAGCTGAAACCCACCGCTGGGCGACTTCGTTGCTCAGCCGACCACCGTCTCGACCGTCCGGATCGGCTCGAGCTGCGCGATCTCGGCCCGCCGGTGCTCCCAGTGCGGCGGGATGCACATGTGCGTGCCAAGCTCGTCCTGAGCCTCGTCGATCAGGAAGCCCTGCGGCGTCGAGTACGCAAGCTCGATCAGCGCGCCGGCCGGGCTGCGCATGTACACCGAGAAGAAGTAGCCGCGGTCCTTGACGTCGGACACGTCGGTGAACCCGAGCCCGACGATCCAGTCCTTGACGATCGCCTGGTTCTCGGCTGTCACCGCGTCGAGCGCCTGATGGTGGATCGTGCCCTCGCCGAAGTGCCAGGTGCCCTGCGGCAGCTCGGGCTCCTCGACCAGCTCCATCATCCGCCCGTGCCCGTCCGCATCCCCGAGCCGGTACTGGTGATGCCTGCCCTCGGACGCGACCCTCGCGGCGTTGAGCCCCTCGACCAGGAAGAAGTCCTGCTCGCCCACCTCGCGGACCGACGTCGTCGTGCCGTACGCGCCGCGGATCGCGTGCTCGGCGGGGACGCTCGCGCCGTCGTATGGCTCGCGCGAGTCGGGCTCGGGGTGGCCGACGATCGCGTAGTCGATCCCGCACGGGTGCGTGAAGTGCAGCCGCTCGGTCCCGAACAGCGAGTCGCGCCGCACGTCGACCCCCGCCTCGCTGAGGCGATCGGCCCAGAAGCCGATCGAGTCGACCGCCACCGACAAGTTCAACGCCTTCAGCTGGTTGGTCCCGCGGTTGCCCATCCAGCCCGCCTGGCGATAGGGGAACGCGGTCAGCAGCGTGCTCGCGTCGCCGAGCCGGTTGCCGTAATAGAGGTGGTAGATCGGCAGCTCACCGTCGAACAGCACGGTCTTCTTGACGCTCTTGAGGCCCAGCAGGCGCACGTGGAAGTCGTAATCCTCCTGCGCGCCGCCAACGCAGAACGTGAGGTGATGGGTGCCTCGAACAAACCCCGGGTTCGGCATCGTGACGCTCCTCTTCCTCTGAGTCGTGGTCGCACCGATCCTA
>JBEKRJ010000520.1:0-5415 GCA_049518835.1 Solirubrobacteraceae bacterium | reverse complement strand
CGCGCTCGGCTGGCAGCTTGAGCAGATCATCGTGATCGACCAAGACCAGACCAAGCCCACTCAGCCGCGTCGGCCGTCGACCGCGAAGGGTTTCAGCGGCGCTGCGAGCACCGCTCCGTCCGCCGCGCGATTCGCTCAGGTCGCCTGCAAGCGTTTCGCCCAGCCCGTCGAATCCTCGTCCGAGAGGAGGACGCACGCGCGTGGATCGAATCGCGGCCAGCGTTCGTCTCGGCGAGGCAGCCACTGCGCCGGCGCCCAGCGGTGCAGGCCGCGGGCGGACCGGGTAGTGTCGCGCGGCTAAAGGCGATCGAGGTGAGCCAGCGATGAGCGTTCGCAAACGAGGGACCAGCTGGCAGGTTCGCTGGTCCGAGGGCGGTCGCAAGCGGGCCCGCACGTTCGCACGCAAGCACGACGCGGACGCTTTCGACGTCGAGGTCAGGCGCCGCCGCCAGCTCGGCACGGTCGCGCCCGACCTGATCCAATCCCGCCAGACGCTGGCGGAGTTCGTCGAGGGGGAATGGTGCCCCGCTACGCGATCCCGAACCTGGCGGCGGACACGCGTCGGCGCTACCTCGAGCTCTGGGGCAAGCATCTGCACCCGCGCCTCGGCGGGTTCGAGCTGCGCGAGATCAGCCCGATGGTGGTGGAGGACCTCCGCGAGCAGATGGCTCGCGGCGGCGCAACCGCAGACACGCAGCGGCGAACGATGACCTTGCTGCAGGGCGTCTTGAAGCGCGCCGTGGTACGCGGCCTGATGCCCGCGAACCCTGTGGCGCAAGTCCCAAAGCCCAGGCAGCAAGCCTCGGACCCCCAACCGCTCCCGCCCGAGACGGTCGAGCGGATCCGCGTCCAGCTCAGGCCCAGGGACGCGATGATCGTCTCCCTGCTCGCCTACGCGGGGCTCAGGCCGATCGAGGACCGCGGTGCCTGCTGGGGGGGGGACGCCCGCGACCCTACGCTTCGCGTCGCCGCGTCCAAGACCGGTCGCGTGCGCCACATCGATCTGCTTGCGCCGCTTGCCCAGGATCTCGCCGAGTGGCGTCTTGCCTGCGGGCGCCCCTCGAACGGTGAGCTGCTCGTGCCCAGGCCGACCGGCGGCGAGTGGACCAGATCGGATTGGGCGAACTGGCGCAGGCGGATCTGGCGGCCGGCGGCGATCGCGGCGGGGGTGACCGGCGACCTGCGCCCCTACCGGCTGCGGGCATCGTTCGTCTCGCTGCTCCTGTGGGCCGGCGAGGACCTGCCGTACGTGGCCGAGCAGGCCGGCCACTCGGTCGCAACCCTGGCCCGCCACTACGCAGGCGTCGTCCGCGAGCTGCGCGGCCAGCCCCGCGTCCCGGCTGCGGAGGCAATCCGGCGGGGGCGCGCGACGGTCTACGGGACGCGCTTGGGACGCAAAGCAGAGTGAGCGCCGGTGGCGATCGCAGCGAAATCCCTGCAAATGCGTAACGGGAGCGACGGGACTCGAACCGCGACCTCCGGCGTGACAGGACGCGTACACGGGAGAACTATCGAGTACGCGAGCGAACAATCGAGAACAAAGAGCCTGCAAAGCCTTGGAATCGCGTAAGATGGCGACCGATCCGGCCTAGATGGCGACCTGGCTCCAGTGCGACAGGGATCCGAGCCAGAGCCGATCGGTCTGACTTAGGAAAATAAGGCTGGTTACAACGTGTCGGAAGCGATAGCGGCCGATGTCGTTGTAGCCGCCCCACCCATCGGTGCGGACCTCGCTGCCGCGCGATGTGGTCGAGCACGAAGTCGGTCACGGTGTCGGCGGCCGCGTTCGGAACCCGCCGCACGCGCACCCCGCCCCGACCGCCATCGTGGCGCTCCACCGCGACACGACCAGCGCTTTGCCCTCCGCGCCGCGCCCACGCTTGCAGGGCTTGACGGCGCCTACAACGGCCAGTGGACACAACAGGCGACGCAAAGTTCCGTCCGATGACTGGTCGAACATATGTTCGACTATGGGTTCCGTCCGGTCCGTCCGCCATCTTCTCGCCAATGCAGCTCGTTTTGTGGGACCTCGGCATGCGAGCATCCGACTGATGACGCCGCGCGACTGGCTTCTCATTCTCTGCGCCTACCGCGGCGCTCCTGTCGGACTAGATCCCGTTCGGGTCCAGAAGGGCATGTTCTTGTTCGCTCGCAGCGGCGCAGTGCCGCCGGACGAGCGATACGACTTTCGCCCCTATGACTACGGCCCAATGAGCGCCGCGATCTACAGCGACCTAGACGCTCTAGTTGCTGACGGCCTGCTCGAGCCTCACGAGGTGCCCGGCAAGAGCTGGTCTCGTTACACGGTCACCGAGCGCGGTCGATCCGCGGCCGCTGGTCGCCTAACGAGACTCACCCGAGATAGCGACAAGAAGAACGCCCGCCGGCTGTATGAGATCAAGCGGGAGGTCGCGAGCCTGTCGTTCAACCAGCTTCTGGACCGCGTCTACCGAGATCATCCGGACATGGCAACTCACTCGGTGTTTCGGCCTCCGAGCTAGGTCAGCGGTTCAAGCTGCGTCCGCCCGACCCAGACAAATGGTGGCGTCTGCATCAGCGCAGCGATGACCAACATCCGTGAATGACGATCCTTATCTGTGCTCGCAACCGCGAAGCGCTCGTTATGGGCGCTGATAGCCAGGAGTCGAGTCAGGTCGTCACGCGGACTACAGCGAAGATCCTTCGCCCCCACTCGGGGCTCGCGCTTGCGTGGGCCGGCTACAAAGACGTAGCTCAAGCAATGTGGCTCTCCCTACGGGAGCGCCCACTCGATCTATCCGCGCGGCGATCGGAGATTGCGCAAGAAGCGAGAGAACATTTCCGCAGGGTGCGGTCAGATCCGGATATCGAGCACCGAAGTGATGTGAACGAGTTCCTGCTTGGCTGGTTCTCCCGCGCGGAATCGAGTCCTGTCGCTCTCCATCTTCGGGCGCACGGCGCGTTCGAATGGGTTGAGCGGTGGCATTACGTTGGCAGCCTGGCAGCGATCGCAGCGGCGGCGACTGCTCAAGCATGCACCAAGTACATCGCGACAGAGGACCTCGGAGCGGACCAGCTGAGTATCGTTGCGTTGAAGGTGCTGCGCGACAGCATCGTGGTTGCGCCGCCGAGCGCGCTGGTCGGAGGAAGACCCACAACTCGCAATAGTCAGCGCCGAGGGTATCCGCATCCTGGATGACAAGGAGCTCCGAACCAAGAACCACGCGCTCGATGGCTGGGAGGAGCAGTGCGCCGACCTGCTGCCCGGCGCGCCAGCCCAGCCGCCCGACCTTGCGCGGGATGATCGCGGACTTGAACCGCCGGTGTGATGCCCGCATCACGGTGATGGACTGACGACTCCATGGTGCAGATGAGTCCGTCGCCCGTCCAAGACTGTGCCGCCATCATCGTCACGAGCAACCTGCTGTTGCGAAGTGCTGACGCGGTAACACCGCGCGCGCCGTCTTGTCACCACTGAGCGAGCTCCGGCCGGGGCCGACCACTGTGACGCCCCGAGATGAGCGCGCTGATGCTTGCGATTGACGAGGACACTCCAGCGACCTTCTGAGTGAGCCACTCCGGCCGATCCTCGGCGGCCATGAGCGCTTTCGGATCATCACCCGACCTCCATTGTTGCCAACGCAAGTCGTCGTTCTCAATTGGCGCGACGCATCCGTTGCACCCGCTTCTCGCCGGGGCGCTGCGTCCCGATGGCGACGCTTACAACCCCGGGAACGACTTGTCGCGACACGCTTGGCGTGGCGCTCTTCGCACGACGAGCCGGCGGTGCAGGTCGCGGACTGCGTTGCATGAGTCGTCGCCAGCGCCTTTGACGAACGATTTGCCGCCGACGACCCTCGCGCTGTTGCCGGAGGGTGCAGGTCCCCTGGAGGGACACAGACCTAAAGGGTCCGATCGAGGCAAAAACGCTGCTTAATGGGTAGTTTTCACGTCGACCTAGACCCACTTCGGCAACGGGTCACTCGGTTGCAGAACCAGCGACACAAAGCCAGTGTTGCTGCCTTTCGTAGTCTCGCGGCTCGGATTGGCGGACGAAAATCGACGCTAAGGTCAAGCCGCGCCTCGAATCGCCCGTAGATTCAAGCCGCGGTGTCCCTATTGACGTGTTCTCACGGATGATCGTCGGCTGGCAGCTCGCCGGCCACATGCGAACCACGCTGGTTCTCGACGCGCTGCGGATGGCGCTTGGCCTGCGAGCGCCGGGCGCTGACTTCCGGCTCGTCGCTCACACCGATGCCGGCAGCCAGTACACCTCAGAGGACTACACCCAGCAGCTCGACGACGCCCACGTGCTGGCGTCGGTCGGGTCCGTCGGCGATGCGTATGACAACGCGCTCGCCGAGAGCTTCGTGGACTCGTTCAAGACCGAGCTGATCGCCAACCGCGTGTGGCGCACCCATACCCAGCTCGAGCTCGCCGTCGTCGAGTACGTCGCCTGGTTCAAACACCGTCCGCCTGCACTCCTCGCTGGGCAACATCCCGCCCGCCGAGCACGAGCAGCTCCACGCCGCGATGGTCGCCGCTTGACCCTTGACGCGCTGCTTGCACTCAACCGGCCCGGCCGGCGTGAACGGGGCGCGGGGGTGTACGACCCCTCCGGGGTCGTCTCCGATCTGCGGTAGTAGACATTCGAACTAACTTAGTATAATTACTTACAAGCCCTACCAACTCGGCCTCCGTTGTCGTTTTCCGCACTCGTCTGCACTGAATGTCCGTACTCGTCTGCACTCGCAACAGGCTTTGCCCTCAGCCGCGGGCTCGGCTTGAAGCCGGCCCGGGGAAGGCGAGAAGGAGCAGATCAACGAGCGCGATCGGCCCAGATTCCCTGCGCTCGCGGGTCCCTGGTTCCCCCCTGCCGCCGGCGAGCATCTGCGCGAGCAGTGGCCAGCGACGAGCACGCCGATCAAGTCACGCTCAGCGCATAGGACTACAGACAGAATGCCCCTCAGCGCATAGGACTACAGACATTTGAATGTCCGCACTCGTCTGCACTATCGCCGCAATTTCGTCACAAGTCGGTGCAGAGGAGTGCGGACATCGACAAGGGCCGATGTCGATGTCCGAAGTCCTCTGCACTGCTGTCCGAGCGCGCCCCCGGGGAGGCCGGGCCGCCCGAGCCGGGGCTTTGCGGGTGGGCGGCCGGCGGGGGCGAGGGAAAGCTCGGCCGTCCGGCACCGCCTGGCAACTCCTGTCGATGTCCGGAGTCCTCTGCACTGCTTGTCCGAACTCCTCTGCACTCGCGCAGTTCCTCGGGGCCGGCTCAGCTTCGGCACGCGGATCACACACTTCGCCCTTGCGGGTCGGGTGATCCGCACGCCCGCCCCGCGGTGCTCTTGCCGTAGTGCGCCGGACAGGCGGCCGAGCGCCTGGTCCAAGTCAGCTCGGGAGCTCGTCGATGAACGCCGTCGCGTCGAA
>JBEKRJ010000519.1:0-4244 GCA_049518835.1 Solirubrobacteraceae bacterium | reverse complement strand
CGGACATGTCAACGACTACAAGCTGCAGGTGGTCAAAGTCAAGCGGCGTTTCGTCTCGCACAAACGAGAAGACCGACGACTTCTTCTTGGTCATCATCGGCCAAGTCACACGCGGGCCCGACCGCGCGCTCGCTCGCTCGCGTCGCAACGCACAAGCCCGCGCGGCGCTACCGCCCGCGACCAATGCGCAGGCGCGGGAGGCGCCCGGGAACGGCGCTCGCTCCCAGTTGAGCGCCGGGCCCAGAGGCTTGATCCACGCGGCGCGCGCTGTGCCGGTCGCCGCAGTCCGCCGTTGGCCCCGATACAGACACGCGCGAGCGCCCGCTTCGACAACTAACAAGCTGATTGAGGTCTCCTCGAGCAGTCTGATTGCCTCCTGGTCAGCCGCGGCTCTGCTGGAAGAAACCGTTCTTCGTGGCGCCGACGACACTGTCGACGTCGACGACCACCGCGACGCCCTTGCGCTCGGGGTCGCGCTGACGTTCGGGCTCAATGATCGCGCCGTAGACCTCGTCGTCGAGCTCGGCCGCGACCCGGGCGCGACCTTCGATCGCCAGGTACCGCGCCCCGGGCCCATCGACCTCGTAGAACACCAGCGAGACGCGGGGGCGCTCGATGCTCGCGGCGGCCAGGCCGCTGTCGCGCTTGCGCGCCCAGATCGCGAGCTCGGTCGAGTTGCGCACGTATGCGCTGCCACGGAAGGACACCGACGGGCTGCCGTCATCGCGGACGTAGGCCAACGCCAGCTGGTGGCCTCGCAGCGCAGCGCCGTCGATCGCGGCAGCAATCTGGCCGGTCAGATTCACGGGATCAGGCATCGGGCATCCTCCGTCAGGGAGCGAGCGTTTTCGTTGAACGCTCAATCATGACAAGCTTGGCACGCGCTCTGTCGCCCGCCTCTCCTCACAACCTGCTCGCTTCGCGAAGCGGATGGCGACGAGACGGTTCGGCGATTGCAAGACGCACTTAGCGCAGACGCGCCTTCGGCTCCCGTTGAAACGCGGGAATGGCCGAACGGACGCCGATCCAGATCGGGCGTCACGGCTGCGAGCCGGACTCGACGGTTGCGCGTCAACCGTTGGGGACATGTGTGGTTGTTGCGCGCGCGAATCACTACACGTGGAGAAGGACACCGGACCTGACCACCTCACGTTCGATCTCGCGGACGCCTTGCGCCTGTCGTTGTCGTTCTACGGCAAGCGTCTGGGACCAGCAATGCGGCTCGATAAGTTGAGCATGCAGTTCGCGACCAGCGACACCGACCGGGTCACCGACGTCCTCGAAGCCTAGCCTACGAACGCCTGATCCTCGACACCCTCCGCGGAGACCACACTTTGTGCACCACCGCCGAGGGGATCGAGAGTCTCTGGGAGCGCTCAATCCCGCTGCTCGACGATCCACCGCCCGTCAAACCATACGCACCCGGTCAGCGCGGCTTTCACCAAGGGGGTTGACACAGGACGTCCCCTAACTAACTAACTAAGAGGGCGGCGCGTCGGGAAGTGGCGGTAGAGGGTTGCGATCCCGACGCCCGCCTCGTCGGCGATCGTCTCCATCGGGACTTTCTCGCCGTCGCGCGTGACTGCGACCGTGGCGGCGGCGAGGATGCGATCACGGTTGGTTGCGGCGTCGCTTCGCGGTCGTCGCATGACCGCTCGTGCCTCTGGCGGTGCCCTGGGGCATCCTGGAGGTGATCGTGCCACCTGGCGGCAGCGGTATGCGCGCGTTCGGTAGGCTCCAGGTCATAAGCGGACGATTTCGACCGTTTAGCCCCACGATAGAGGAGTTCCGATGAACGACATCTCGCCCGCCGAGTCAATGCCGCCAGGACCGATCCCCGCCGATGACCCTGGGCGGGTCCTGACGCACGTGAGCCCCGACACCGATGACACGCTGCCTCACCTCGGCGTGGTTGGCGACACCTACACGATCCTTGTGTCCAGGGCCGACACCGCTGGGCGATATGCATTGATCGACATGCACGTCCCGCCGGGCGGCGGCCCGCCGCCTCATCGTCACGACTTCGAGGAGATGTTCACCGTTCTCGACGGCGAGATCGAGGTTACGTTCCGCGGCGTCAGCGTCGTCGCAACGGCTGGCGAAACGATCAACGTGCCCGCCAACGCCCCGCACGTAGTCCGGAACGTCTCCGAACGGCCCGCGCGGCTGCTGTGTCTCTGCTCGCCCGCGGGCCAGGAGGAGTTCTTCGAGGAGGTCGGCGTTCCTGTCGCGCACCGAACCGAGGCTCCACCGGCGCTCGACGACGCGGCCACCAACGCGTTCATCGCTAAGGCGATTGCACTCGCCCCTAAGTACCGGACCGAGCTGCTGCTCGGCGACCCGAAGCTCTGATCAACGAAACCGCAGAGTCGAGAGCGAGCCAGCAACTGCTGCATGACGCACCGCTCGATCTCGTCGGCGAAGTAGCCAAACAGCGGGTCATGGTCGAGGCGACGACGGGTCCCGGCCGACGTCACGACATCCAGAGTCTCGGAGTCTCGGCGGGATCCCGATCGTCAAACCTCAAGGCCGCGGGCACTGACCCAGCCCGCGTCGCCTTCTACCTGGACGGCGGGGCATACGCGCGGTTGGATCGACCCAGCGCTGCGTAACTCGATGGACCTCGATGCAGGCGCCGCATGAAGCGCGGTGCTCCCTGGCGAGGCAAAGCAGCAGGCACCGAGGTCGTTTGGACGAGGCGCGAGCGCGATCTGGCGCGCGCTGCGTGATCGCTCTTGCGCTGGAAGGAATCGTCGAGATCGTGGCGGGGCTTCGGGCAGTGGCTGGGGCCTCGCCGTCGCTTTCAACGCGATGCTCGTTGGCCCAACCTAAGCCTTGATCCACCGGTCTTGGACGGGGATCGTCCGAGGCTGAGAATTGAATGACCTCCTGAGGCTCGCGGCGAACGCTGATCTCGATTGCGCGGAAAGCGCGCGCATCCGGCCAATCGACCGCCGCTCGTAAGCTCCCGCGGGTAATCCGGTGTCCGGCTCCCTCCCGCCGACTGCCGGTTTCGAGCTCGAGACGCTTGCCGATGGCGCGGCACCCCGGCTCGCGCCACGTCCGCCGTAGCCCGTAGCGACAGCGGCGCGAGTCCTGGAATTTGGCACTCGAGACCTGCGGGAGGTGTTACTCCAGCACCACGGGATGGCCGGCGACGGGCGCGCCGAGCGGGCGACGCCACCCGGATCGGGCCATTCCCACAGCAGGGATGAGAGCGACGAGGATGAGCACGAGCGCCCACACAAATGTCGAGGCAAAGGCGTGAGCCAAGGGGGCCACCGTGGCGGCGTGTGCGCGCGCCGGCAGCTGTTGCAGGGCCGCCAGTCCGCCGGCGCGCGCCGCCGAACCGTGGCTGCCAAGGATCCCGCCGAGGTCGCTCGTGATCGCTGAAGCAAGGATGACCGACAGCACCGCGGTCCCGATCGAGGCCCCGGCCTGGCGGATGATGTTCATCGCCGTGCTCGTCCGCGCGATCGCGGCCAGCGGCACCGCCTGCATCGCGGCTGTCATGTTGGGCATCATCGCCAGACCCATCCCCAGGCCCTGAACAAAGTTCGCGCAGCAAAGCAGAACGTAGGAAGTGTTCGGGCCGACGAACACGAACGGGACCAGTCCGATCGCCACGAAGGGCAGCCCTGCGGCGGGCAGCCAGGTGGGCCCGTGGCGGTCGGTCAGCCTGCCCGCGACGGGCATCAGCAGCATCGCGCCGAGCCCGCTGGGTGCGATCAACAGCCCGGCGTCGAGCGCTGACGCGCCACGCACGGACTGGTAGTACAGGGGCACGAGCAGCATCGACCCGAACACGGAGATCGCGAACAGGAGGAACGTCCCCGCCGCGGCCCCGGCGCGCGTGTGCGTGAAGGTCCGCAGGTCGATGAGCGGGTTCGCCGTGCGCCAGCTGTGCAGAAACCAGGCCGCGATCAGCACGACGCCGGCGAGCGTCGGGGCCCATGAGCGCGGCGAGCCGAACCCGTAGGTCGAGGACTCGGCGAGGCCGTAGATTAACACCGCCAGCCCAGGTGACAACAGCAGCATCCCGAGCCAGTCGAGCCGGTGCGCAGGCTGTGGCTGATCGGGCTCCAACACGATCAGCCCGAGGATGAACGCGACAATCCCGATCGGCAGGTTGATGAAGAAGATCCAGCGCCAGGACACGTCGGCGACAAGCCAGCCGCCGAGGATCGGGCCCAGGATCGGCGCCACCAGCATCGGCACGCCAAGCACGCCCATGACGCGGCCCA
>JBEKRJ010000518.1:0-4247 GCA_049518835.1 Solirubrobacteraceae bacterium | reverse complement strand
ACGCGCGCTTACCCGGTCATATCAGTTGGCGGCGCGGGCGACGTGCTTCACTGCTGTGCTCGATGCCCGAACCCGTCACGATCCTCCTCGTCGAGGACAACCCCGACGACGAGGCGCTGACCCGGCTGGCGATGCGACGCGGGATGCCGGCCAACCTCGAGGTGGCGCGCGACGGCGAGCAGGCGCTCGCCTACATGCTCGACGAAGCCAACGAGCTGCCGCGGCTGGTACTGCTGGACCTGAAGCTTCCGCACGCGGACGGGCTCGAGGTGCTGCAGCGGATCCGCGAGCACGAGCGTACGGCGCTGACGCCGGTCGTGATTCTGACGAGCTCCAACGCGCCCAGCGACGTGATCGCGGGCTACCGGCACGGCGCGAACAGCTACGTCTGCAAGCCCGTCGACTTCGACCAGTTCGCCGAGCTGATCCGCCAGCTCGGGTTCTACTGGCTGATGGTGAACGAGCCGCCGGCGGCCGGTGGCGCCTCGTTGACCATCAGCCAGTAGAAGCCAAGCTGCTGCACCGCGGCGGTGAACTGCTCGAACTGGATCGGCTTGCAGACGAAGCTGTTCGCGCCGAGGTCGTAGCCCTGAATCAGGTCGTAGTCCTCGCTGGAGCTCGTCAGGATCACGACCGGGGTGCGCCGCGTGCGCTCGTCGGCGCGGATCCGCCTGAGCACCTCCAGGCCGCCGACGCGCGGGAGCTTGAGATCGAGCACGACTACGGCGGGGACGGGCTGGGCGGGTGCTGCGTCGGTCCCGAAAAGGTAGTCGACAGCTTCCTGGCCGTCGTGGGCGACGTCGACCGGGTTGGTCATGTTGGTGCGCCTCAGCCCGCGGATCATCAGCTCCTCGTCATCCGGGCTGTCCTCGACCAGCAAGACTGTGCGCGGCTCATGTGTCATCGCTCTGGCGCTCCATCGGTCGACTGCCAGGTGGGATCACGTCGCTGCCGGTCGCGGCGGTCGCCGGTGGCTGCGCGCCTGGCTTCAGCGTGAAATGGAAGGTCGCCCCGCGGTCGACGGCGCCGTTGGCCCAGATCAGGCCGTCGTGGCGGTGAACGGCTCGCGCGACGGTCGCAAGCCCGATCCCGTCGCCGGGAAACTCGGTCTCGCGGTGCAGGCGGTGGAAGGGGCGAAACAGCCGCTCGGCGTGCGCCATGTCGAACCCGGCACCGTTGTCGGCCACGTAGTAGACCGGGACGCCGTGGAGCTCTGCGGCCCCGAAGCGGATCGCGGCGCGTGGCGTCTTGGACGTGAACTTGTACGCGTTGGAGAGCAGGTTCTGCAACACGACCCGGACGAGGCCGAAGTCGGCGTCGACGATCAGCCCCTGCTCGAGCTCGAGCTCGCGGTGCGGCGAGGCGGCGGTCAGCTCGGCGGCGATCTCAGCCGCGAGTGCGCTGATGTCGACGCGCTCACGCTGAAAGCCACGTCGCGACAGGCGTGAGAGCGCCAGGATCTCGTCGATCAGGTTTCCCATCCGGACCGCCCCGGCGCGGACCCGCTGAAGGTAGTGGCGGCCCTCGTAATCGAGCCTGGGGCCGTAATCGTCCAGCAGTGCCTTGCTGAAGCCGTCGATCGCGCGCAGCGGCGCGCGCAGATCGTGCGAGACCGAGTAAGCGAACGTCTCGAGCTCCTTGTTGACGCGCGCAAGGTCGGCGGTGCGCGCGGCGACGCGCTGCTCGAGCTCGGCATTGAGCGTCAGCAGCGCGTGCTCGGCTTGCTTGCGATCGGTGATGTCCGAGTTGAGCTCGATCACCGCCAGCGGCTGGCCGTCGTCGCCGCGTTTCTGCGCTTGGCGGCTGGAGACGATGATCACGGTGCCATCCTTGCGCGTGTGCCGCAGCTCGCCGCTCCAGCGGCCGTCCCGGGCGAGCGCGAGCTCGACGGCCTCGCGTGACTCCGGGAACGCCGTCGCGAGCAGCTCGTGGGCGGCGCGTCCGATTGCCTCGTCACGGCTGTAGCCGTAGATCGCCTCGGCTTCGCGGTTCCAGAACGTTACCCGGCGCTCGGTCGGCGCGAGCACGATCACCGCGTCATGCGCGAGGTCCAGCAGCTCGGCCCGCAGCTGCAGCTCGGCTTCGACGGCGCGCCGGCGCTCGTCGCGGCGCATCGCCTGCAGCGCGAACGAGAGGTCGGCAGCCATCCGGTCGAACAGCTCGAGCTCGGGCGCGCCGAAGAACCCCGGTTGTGACGAGTACGCGGTCAGCACCGCCTCGCAGCGATCCTCGATCACGAGCGGGAAGGCCGCCGACGATCGATAGCCGTGCGTCAGCGCGGCCGTCCGCCAGACCTCCATCCGCGGGTCGCGCGCGACGTCGACCGTGCACGCGTGCCGGCGCTCGCGGACGGCGGTACCGGTCGGTCCCCGGCCCGCTGGAACGTCGAGCGCGGAGATTCGGATCTGACCGACGTAGCCATCCGCTGCGCCGGCAGCGGCCACCGGCACGATCCAGCCGTCGTCGCCGACCTCGCCGACCCACGCCATTCGCAAACCGTGCTTGACGAGCACGCCGCAGACCTGCTCGTACAGCGGCCGGCGGTGCCTGATCCGCACGATCGCCTCATCGACCTTCGACAGCGCCGAGTAGACGCGGGTGATGCGCTCTCTTTGCTCCTCGGCGAGCCCGGCGAAGTCCAGCTCCCAGGCGTCGTCAGCACCAGCACCGGCAGCAGGGCCGCGATCAGGGTCCAGGTCGGCACGCGCGTTCACCAGTAGCTCCTGCTGCGACGCTAGAGCAGGGACCCTGAGCACGCATCCGCGCGCTGCCCGCGCGCGGAAGCGGGAAAGTACGGAGCGTCGTGAACGCCTCGAACGGCCGCAGGTACACGGGTGGCTGGAAGCTCACGAACGCCGGGGCTGTCGCCACCGCCTGGCCACCCGACGAGAACACGTTGTATGCGGGGCCAAGCGCCGCGGCGGCTGCGTTCAGCGCCTGCGGGCTGGTCGCGTCCGGCGCCCACTTGCCGCCGTCGAGGCGGCGCAGCAGGTCCCTGGCCGCGATGATCGTCTCCGCGGGGGTGAACGCGCAGTGGCCGGCGCGGTCGACGTAGATCTGGCGCAGCAGGCTCGAGTTGCCGGCCGCGGCGACGACGTGCCCGTATGCCTGCTCGTTCTCTGGCACGACGAGCCCGTCGCCGGTCGTGTGCATCGTCAGCACGGGAATCGAGAGGCGCCCGTCGAACACGATGTTCTGCTCCAGGTACCGGACGGCCGCCGGGTTGGCGCTGATCCGCGCGGCGTCGTCGAGCGTCGCGAGGTCGGCGCCCAGGCTCAGTCCGGCCGCCTTGTACAGCGCGCGGACCTCGCCCGCATCGGCTGAGCGCGCCAGATCGCGAACGTAGTTGACGCCGGTGTTCCACGACGGGTTGCCGCCCGCCCGCGCCTCGAGCTCCGCCCGGAACGCGAAGATGAACGGGAAGTCGACCTGCGTCTGCCACAAGAATTGGTTGGCCTCTTGCGCGGCGTAGTCGGTTGGGCCCGGCTGCGGCGACAGCGGCTCAAACCAGCCGGGCGTGTCAGCGAGCGCCGCCGACAGCGCTAGCCTCGCCCGGCCCTGCGCCGTTTGCTGCGCGGCTGCCGCCTCTGCCTCGGCCGCGTCCAGGTTGGCGGTCGGGTCGGTGATGTCGGTGACCGCCAGCGACGGCGCAAGCAGCGTCTTGATCGCAAACGCGGAGTCCAACGCCGTGTTCCAGGTCGCGACCGCGCCTGACAACACGCCGCACATCGGCAGCGCAGCGCTGAACCGGCCCGGATTGCGCTGGACCAGGCCCGCGGTGATGATGCCGCCCAACGAGTGGCCCCACGCGATCGTCGCCGTTGGGTGTCCCACCAGCCGGTCGAACGCGTCCAAAGTTGCAATCTGGTCGCTGAGCGCCTGCTGAACGGCCCAGCCGGTGGACGCGTAGGACGACCCGGCGAGGGCATAGCCGTGGCTCAGTAGCCAGCCACCGGTGACCGGGTCGCCGACGTCCTGCGCCGGGTTGGCCGACCCCGGGACGACGTAACCGTGGCTGTACAAGAACAGCGTCCCGTTCCAGCCGGGGGGCACCTCGATCTTGTACGTCGCACCGTCGGGCAGCGTCCCGGTCAGCAGCCGCACGCTTGCCGCCGGGGACGCGGGGCTGGCGAGCGCCGAGCCGAGCCCCGCGAGCCCGAGCAGCGCGACCAGCAGCGCAGCCACGAGCAGGCGACGCGGGAACCTTCGCAATGCGGACATGCTCACACTCCAGCGGCGCCGGTTTG
>JBEKRJ010000517.1:0-4251 GCA_049518835.1 Solirubrobacteraceae bacterium | reverse complement strand
ATCGTCTACAAGGACGAGCTCGGCAAGGAGCAGGACATCGTCGAGATCCCGGCGGAGCTCGCCAACGAGGCGGCCGCGGCCCGCGAGCACCTGCTCGAGGAGGTCTCGCGCTACGACGACGGGCTGCTCGAGATGATCCTCGAAGAGCAGGAGATCCCGCCCGAGCGGCTCAAGCAGGCGATTCGGACGGGGACGCTGGCGATCAAGATGACCCCCGTCCTGTGCGGCTCGAGTTTCAAGAACAAGGGCGTGCAACCGCTGCTGGACGCGGTCCTGGACTACCTTCCCAGCCCGCTCGAGGTGCCGCCGGTCGAGGGCATCGAGCCCGTCAAGGGCTCGGCCAACGGCGATGGCCGGCCGGTGCAGCGTCACGCGGCCGACGACGAGCCGTTTGCGGCGCTGGCGTTCAAGATCATGGCCGACCCGTACGTGGGCAAGCTGACCTACTTCCGCGTCTACTCCGGGCATCTCGAGGCCGGCTCGCGGGTGCTGAACGTCAACACCGGCAGGACCGAGCGCATCGGGCGGATCTTGATGATGCACGCCAACGAGCGTGAGGAGCTCAAGGACGTCTACGCCGGCGACATCGCCGCCGCCGTCGGGATCAAGCAGGTGGTGACCGGCGATACGTTGGCGGCGCCCGACAAGCCGATCAAGCTCGAGACGATCGAGTTCCCCGAGCCGGTGATCAAGGTCGCGATCGAGCCAAAGACCAAGGCCGATCAGGAGCGGATGTCGACCGCGCTGGGTCGCCTCGCCGAGGAGGACCCGACGTTCCAGGTCCGCACCAACGAGGACACCGGGCAGACCGAGATCTCCGGGATGGGCGAGCTGCACCTCGAGGTGCTGGTCGACCGGATGCTGCGCGAATTCAAGGTCGAGGCGAACGTCGGGCGCCCGCAGGTCTCCTACCGGGAGACGATCAAGGCCAGCGCCGACAAGGTCGAGGGCAAGTTCGTGCGCCAGACCGGCGGCGCGGGCCAATACGGAATCGTCTACATCAACGTCGAGCCGGCGCCCGGCGAGGGCTTCGACTTCGTCAACAAGATCAAGGGCGGGACGATCCCGACCGAGTTCATCCCGGCGGTCGAGAAGGGCGTCGAGGAGGCGATGGAGAACGGTCCTCGCGCCGGGTACCCGATGGTCGACGTCCGCGTGACGTTGACCGACGGCAAGTACCACGACACCGACTCGTCCGAGCTCGCGTTCAAGGTCGCCGGCTCGCTGGCGCTCAAGGCCGCCGCCCGGAAGGCAAATCCCGTGCTGCTCGAGCCGATCTTTCGCGTCGAGGTCGTGACTCCGGAGGAGTTCATGGGCGACGTGATCGGCGATCTGAACCGGCGCCGCGGCCACCTCTCAGGGATGGAGCAGCGCGGCAACGCACAGGTGATCAACGCCTACGTGCCGCTCGCCGAGATGTTCGGTTACGCGACCGACCTGCGGTCCAACACCCAGGGACGGGCGACGTACACGATGCAGTTCGAGCGCTATGAGGAAGTTCCGGCAAACATCGCCGAGAAGGTCGTCGGCGAGCTGCAGCCGGCCTAGCAGCAACCCCAGAAAGAACTTTATATCCTGAATCGGTTCGTCCGCTGGCGGACGAACGCAACTACTGAAAAGAAGGAGCGACCCCAAAGTGGCGAAAGCCAAGTTCGAGCGCGACAAGCCGCATGTCAACGTCGGGACCATCGGTCACATCGACCACGGCAAGACGACGCTGACGGCTGCCATCACCAAGGTGCTGAACGAGAAGTACGGCGGCACGGAGGTGCGGTCGTTCGAATCGATCGACAACGCTCCTGAGGAGAAGGCGCGCGGTATCACGATCGCCACCTCGCACGTCGAGTACCAGACGCCCAACCGCCATTACGCGCACGTCGACTGCCCCGGCCACGCCGACTACGTCAAGAACATGATCACCGGCGCCGCGCAGATGGACGGTGCGATCCTGGTCGTGTCGGCCGCCGACGGGGCGATGCCGCAGACGCGCGAGCACATCCTGCTCGCCCGCCAGGTCGGTGTCCCCTACATCGTCGTGTTCCTCAACAAGGTCGACATGGTCGACGACCCCGAGCTGCTGGAGCTGGTCGAGGTCGAGATCCGCGACCTGCTGTCCGAGTACGAGTTTCCGGGCGATGACATCCCGTTCGTCGCCGGATCGGCGCTGAAGGCGCTCGAGGGCGACGCCGAGTACGAGCAGAAGATCCTCGATCTCGCCGAAGCGCTCGACACCTACATCCCCGAGCCCGTCCGCGATCTGGACCGGCCGTTCCTGATGCCCGTCGAGGACGTGTTCTCGATCACGGGCCGCGGGACCGTCGGCACCGGCCGGATCGAGCAGGGGATCATCAAGACCGGCGACACCGTTGAGATCGTGGGCATCCGGCCGACGACCTCGACTGTCGTCACCGGCGTCGAGATGTTCAAGAAGATCCTCGACGAGGGCCGCGCCGGCGACAACGTCGGATGCCTGCTGCGCGGCACCAAGCGCGACGAGATCGAGCGCGGCCAGGTGCTGTGCAAGCCCGGCTCGATCACGCCGCACACCAAGTTCATGGCCGAGGTCTACGTCCTCAAGAAGGAGGAGGGCGGCCGTCACACGCCGTTCTTCACTGGCTACCGGCCGCAGTTCTACTTCCGCACGACCGACGTCACCGGCGTGGCCAAGCTGCCCGAGGGCACCGAGATGGTGATGCCCGGTGACAACGTCCAGATGGAGATCGAGCTGATCCAGCCGATCGCGATGGATCAGGGTCTGCGGTTCGCGATCCGCGAGGGTGGCCGCACGGTCGGCTCGGGGGTCGTCACCGAGGTGGTGCAGTAGCGCGCGCTGCCGCATTTTGGGAGTTGGCCTCGCGGTCAACTCCCTGGGGCCCGGGCCCCGGAACGAGAAATCAGATACGACCTTTCATTGGGGCGGGCCCCGCAACCCGGGACGCGCCCTGTTTGACTGAGAAAAACTGTGGCAACCATCGCCCAAAACAAGATTCGGATTCGCCTGAAGTCCTACGACCATACGGCGATTGAGACTGCGGCAAAGGAGATCGTCGAGACGGCGACACGCACCGGCGCGACCGTTTCGGGGCCCGTGCCGTTGCCGACCGAGAAGAACGTGTACTGCGTGATCCGCTCGCCGTTCAAGGACAAAGATTCCCGCGAGCACTTCGAGATCCGCACCCACAAGCGGCTGATCGATATCCACCAGCCGACGCCGAAGACGGTCGACTCCTTGCAGCGCCTCGACCACCTCCCGGCCGGCGTGGACATCGAGATCCGGCTCGCCTCGTAGTTGCCATGACCGCGATCCTCGCCAAGAAGCTCGGCATGACGCAGCGGTTCCTCGATGACGGCCGCGTCGAGCGCGTGACTGTGCTCGAGGCCGGGCCGTGTCCGGTGACCGCGATCCGGACGCATGAGCGCGACGGCTACGACGCCGTGCAGCTGGCGTTCGGCGCATGCAAGGAGAAGGTGCTTACCAGGGCGCAGCTGGGGCACTTGAAGAAGGCCGATGCGTCTGCACACCGCCACCTGGTCGAGTTCCGCGACGAGGCGGGCGAGCTGCTCGTCGGCCAGACCGTGACCGTCGAGGTTTTCTCGCTCGGCGACCGGATCAAGGTGTCCGGCCTGTCAAAGGGCAAGGGCTATCAGGGCACGATCAAGCGTCACAACTTCAAGAGTGGTCCGAAGTCGCACGGCTCGCACAACATCCGCGCGCCGGGCTCGATCGGCGCGTCCGCGACGCCCTCGCGCGTGATGAAGGGACTGCGCGCCGCCGGTCGGATGGGTGGTGGCCGGGTGACGCAGCGCGGCCTGACCGTGGTCGAGGTCATCACGGGCCAGAACCTGATGCTGGTCCGAGGCGCCGTTCCGGGTCCTCGCGGCGCCACCGTCGAGGTGCGCAGCGATGCCTAGGACCCTTTCGATGCTCGGCGGCGGCACCGTGACACTCGACGCGGAGGCGTTCGAGGCGTCGTTCAACATGCCGGTCGTCCACGAGGCCGTGCGGGCCGAGCTCAACGCCCGCCGGCAAGGCACGGCCGCGTCCAAGACGCGCGGCGATGTCTCCGGCGGCGGCGCCAAGCCGTGGCGCCAGAAGGGGACCGGTCGCGCCCGCGCCGGCTCCTCGCGCTCGCCCGTGTGGACCGGCGGCGGCGCCGCGTTCGGTCCGACGCCGCGGCACTACACCGTCAAGGTCAACCGCAAGGCGAGGCGGGCCGCGCTGCGCAGCGCGCTGTCGCTGCACGCGGGGCG
>JBEKRJ010000516.1:0-4257 GCA_049518835.1 Solirubrobacteraceae bacterium | reverse complement strand
ATCGATGCTGTCCACCCCGAGGCGCTCGAGGCTCGACTGCAACTGGCGCGCGATCCGCTCCGGGGCCAGGCCCCGGTCGGCGCCGTCCGCCATCGGGTTGAAGGTCTTGCTCGTCAGCAGCGGCAGCAGCCCGCGCGACCTGATCCAGGCACCGATGAACGACTCGCTGCGGCCGCCGCCGTACGCGTCAGCGGTGTCGAAGTGCCGGATCCCCAGCTCCCAGGCGGCATCCATCAGCGCCAGCGCCTCGGCCTCGCTCAAGCCCTGGCCGAAAAGCGCGGGCGCGGACCCGATCCCGCCGAAGCTCCCGCATCCAAGCGCGATGCGCGGCACGCTCAGCTCCGAGTCGCCGAGCCGCCGATGCTCGATCGGGAGCATCTCGCTCACTCACACCGCGCGCGGGCCACGTTGGTATTTGATCAGACCGGCCAGGGCGCCCGCTACCGTTTGTGCGAGTGCCGGTTCTGGAGGCTCGCGGCATCACGAAGACGGTGGGGGTCGGGCGCGGATCGCGACGGGTCCTCGACGACGTCGGCCTGAGCGTCGCCGCCGGCGAGGTGGTCGCAGTGCTCGGGCGCTCGGGCAGCGGCAAGTCGACGCTGCTGCATCTGCTTGGGGCACTCGATCGCCCCGACCGTGGCGAGATCGTGCTTGCCGGCCAGCGGCTGTCGGGGAAGCGCCCGGGCGCGTTGGCGCGGATCCGGCTACGGCACATCGGCTTCGTGTTTCAGTCCTTTCACCTGATCGAGGAGCTCAGCGGCGAGGAGAACGTGCTGCTGCCGGCGCGGCTTCCCGGCGCCCGGGATGGGGGCGAGCTGCGCGGCAAGCGGCTGATCGGCGAGCTCGGGCTCGCCGCGCTCTCGGGCCGGCGCCCGCACGAGCTGTCGGGCGGCGAGCAGCAGCGGTTTGCGATCGCGAGGGCGCTGGTCAACGACCCCGAGCTCGTGCTCGCCGACGAGCCGACCGGCAACCTCGACCAGGACAACGGCGCCGCGGTGCTGGCGCTGCTGCGCGGCCTCGAGGACCGGGCGGTCGTGCTGGTCACGCACGAGCCGGCCGCGGCCGCGATTGCCGACCGCGTGCTGACCCTCGACGCGGGCCGGCTCGCACCGCTGCCGTCGGCGCTTGAGCTCCGACTGCGGGAGTCCGCCTGAGCAGCGCACTGACAGCCGCGCGCCACGGCCTGCGGGTCCGCCGGCGCCGTTCACTGCTGACCGCGCTGGGGATCGCGCTCGCGGCGGCGATGCTGGCCGCGTCGCTCGTCGTCGCCGACAGCCTCGGCAACGGCTTCGATCGCGCCGCCAGCGCTGCGGACCTGCCCGACATCATCGTCCGCTTTGACCCCCAGACGGCCGGACGCGTCGCCCAACGGATTCGGGCGCTACCCGACCTGGCGGCGTTCTCGCTGCGCCGCGAGGTGACCGGCGTCGAGCTCGACGCCGGCGCTCACGGCGCCGGCAACGGCGATGTCGAGATCGTCGGACCCGGCCGGCGCGGCTACGCGGTCGTCGCCGGCCGCGACCTGTCGTCCGCACCGGGCCATGTGTTGGTCGAGCGCGGCCTCGCGGCCGCGTGGGGCCTGCGGATCGGCGAGGCGATTGACGTCGCCGGGCTCGGGCCCGAGCGGATCGTCGGCCTCACGCAGGCGCCGGACAACGTCTCCTATCCGCTCGCGGTGCCCCGGATCTACGTCTCGCGGGCGGCGCTCGCGCGACGGTTCGGCGGCGCGCTTGACCCGCGGGTCAACCTCGCGCAGATCTGGCTGCGCGACCCAAACTACCTCGACGAGGTGCTCGTGCAGGCGCGCGCGACCAGCTACGGGCTGCAAGGCATCCAGTTCGTCACCCGCTCCGGCGTGCGCGTGCTGCTCGACCAGGCCGCCGGGATCGTGATCGACCTGTTGGTCGCGCTGTCGCTGATCGCGCTAGCGACCGCCGGCGTGATGCTCGCCGCTTCGGCGCGGGCGGAGGTCCAGCGCCGGCTCGCCGCGATCGGCGTGCGCCGCGCCGTCGGCGCGTCTCGCGGCCACCTCGCCGCCACGCAGGGGCTCGAGGCGCTGCTGGTCGCCGCGCCGGCGGCGACGCTCGGCGTGCTGGCCGGCACGTTGGCGACCTACGCGCCGAGCGGCCGGCTGCTGATCATGCTCAACGAGCCGCCCGCCGGCTGGTCGCTGCTGGCGCCACTGCTCGCCGGCTGGCTGGCAAGCGTCGCGATCCCGGTCGCGGCGGCCGCGTGGCCTGCGTGGCGAGCCGCCGGCCGCCCGCCGGTTGCCTTGCTGCGCGGCGCCGAGCTAACCGCCACCCGCCGGCGCAACCGCCACGCCGACCGCCACAACAACAACAACCCCCACGCCCACCGCCCAGCTAACCGCCACACCGCCCGCCCCAGCCTCTCGTTGCTCGGCGCCAAGCTCGTCGCCGCCCGGCGCGCGAGGCTCGTCGCGACCACGACCGCGCTCGGCTTCTCGACCGCGTTCGTGCTCTTGATGCTTGCGCTCACGTCTGCCCTCAGCACGCTCGAGACCGACCCGGCGGCGCTCGGCAAGCGCTACCAGCTGACCGCGCAGCTGCCGGCGTCTGGCGCACGGACGGTCGACAAGCTGCGCGGCGTGCAGGCAGCGGCGCCGCGCTACGAGGAGGAGGCGGCCGACTCCTTCTCGCTCGGCGAGAGCGTCGACGTGATCGCCTACCCGGGCGACCACACGATCTTCGAGGCGCCGCCGCTGGTCGCCGGCAGTCGCCTGCACGGCCCGCACGAGGCCGAGGTCGGGGCCGGCCTGGCCGACGCGCTCGGGCTGTCGCCCGGATCGACGCTCGCGATCGAGCTGTCGTCGGGCACCGAACTGCGCTTGCGCGTCAGCGGCGTCGTCAGCTCGCTGGACCAGGACGGGCGGGTCGCGTACGTGCCGGCGACCGCGCTGCTGGCGGCCGATCCGCAAGCGCCCGAGCAACTCGCGGTGCGCATGGCGCCCGGGGCCGACGCCGGCGCGGTCGAGAACGAGCTCGGCGCGTCCGCGGCACCTGCAGCCGGCGCGACCGCGCGCGGGGTCCCGCTCGTCGACACGCTGCGCTCGATCCTGATCGCGATCGCGGTCGTGGACGGCCTCGTGTGCGTGTACGCGCTCGTGCAGGCGTGCGCGCTCACCGTGCAGGAACGCCGGCGCACGGTCGCCACGCTGCGCGCGTTCGGCGCCGGATCGCCGGCCGTCCGGCGGCTGCTCGCGGGCGCCGTGGCTGCGCTCGTGATCCCCGCGGCGGTGGTCGGGATCGTCGTCGAACGACTCGTGCTGGGGCCGCTGCTGTCAAAGATCGCCGCCGACTACGCGCTCCTGCCGCTCGCCGCCGGCAACAGCCAGATCCTGCTCGTGCTCGCGGGCCTCGCGCTCAGCGGTGCGGTCGCGGTCGCCTCGGTCGGGCGCCAGGCGACCCGCGAGACGGTGATCGCGGGGCTGGCGGCGACGTGACGACAGCGAGCAGCGGATGATGGCGATCACGCGCCGACAAGCGCTCGGGCGCGGCGCCCGCGCCCTGCTCGCAACCCCCACCAGCGCCCGCGCCCTGCTCGCAACCCCCACCGGCGCCGCGCTGCTGCTCGCCGGCGGCTGCGGCGCCTCCGCGCCCGCCAGCAGCCACTCGGGCTCGACCTTGACCGCGACGTGGGCTGACCCCGCCGGAATCGGCGTGCTGCAACGCGGCCCCGGCGAGCCGCTGCTCGCGCGCACCGAGCTCGGCCCGCGAGCCGCGCCCACGCAGCAGCTCGCGCTGCTCGTGCACGCCACCGACGCGCACGTGCTCGACGCCTCCTCGCCCGCCCGGGTGACGTTCCTGGACCGGCTCGGGCCGCCGTTTCAGTCCACCTTCAGGCCCCAGGAAGCGCTCACGGCGCAGGTGCTCGCCGGGATCGTGCGGACGATCGACGCGACCGGTCCCGACGCCGTGATCGAGGGCGGGGACCTGATCGACAACGATCAGGACAACGAGCTGACGCACGCCCTGCACGCGATCGCCGGAGGCGTTGTCGCGCCCGGGAGCGGCGCCCGCGGCTACTTCGGCGTGCAGCTCGCGAGCGACGCGGACCCGTTCTACTACCGGCCCGACCTTGACGCGCCCCGCCACCCCGGGCTGCTGGACGCCGCTGTGGCGCCGTTCACGAGCCCCGGCCTGACCGCGCCCTGGTACCCGGTGCTCGGCGACCACGACATCCTCGTCGCCGGCGAGCTGGCGCCGACCGCGCAAACGCGCGCGCTGGCGACCGGCG
>JBEKRJ010000515.1:0-4287 GCA_049518835.1 Solirubrobacteraceae bacterium | reverse complement strand
CGCGCGCGCCCGCTGCCTCCGCACGAGGAGATGATGATCGAGGATCTCACCGAAGAGGAGGGCGCCGCTTTCCTCGCAGCCGTCAAGTCGTGACCCCAGTCGGGCCGCGCGGGCCCATCGTGATCGACACCGCGGACCTCGTCCCAGGCTCGCGACTGACCAAGCGCTACGCGCCGATCATCACGGGCCGGCCAGCCTTCATCTCGTTCCAGACGGGCGCGGAACTGCTCTACGGCGCGCTCCGTCGTGGCCGGGGCACGGCGCGGATGCTCAAGCTCGAGGCCAAGATTCGGCAAGTCGAGGTGGTCCACACCGGCCCGGAGCTTTTGCACATCTGCGCTCAGCTCCGCGCTGACTGCGAAGCGGCCGGGCACGCTCTTGGCC
The DNA here is from genome assembly GCA_049518835.1 of Solirubrobacteraceae bacterium. Classification (GTDB taxonomy): domain Bacteria; phylum Actinomycetota; class Thermoleophilia; order Solirubrobacterales; family Solirubrobacteraceae; genus Palsa-465. The sequence continues at coordinate 3,903 of JBEKRJ010000515.1, read as the reverse complement.
AGCGCGAGCACAACGCCGACCGTTGGATCGCTGCGACGGCGATCCGTCTCGGCGTACCGGTCGTCTCCAACGACGCGATCTTCCACGGCGTGCCCGGCCTCACACTTGAATCTGCACCCTGATCACACTCGACAAGCTCGCCGAGTGGGCTCATGCAGCACCATGCTGCGCCCTCCAGGACGCACGACGCTGCTGCTCTGCGATCGGGAGCGGCCGCGTCCGGGGTGACGTGCCACATGTCGCTGGCAGCCGCCGCGCCGCTTAGGCCGGTTTTCTGTACCAACATTCCCCTGACCCCAGACCTTTTTCGCCTTAGGGGTTGACACAGGACGTCTCGATCGCAAGCCCCTCGGCCAGGTGCTCCTGCTGCCAGGTTTGTGTTGGCGGGTTGGCTGCGGCCTTGGTGATGAGGCGTGTGCCGCGTCCGTGGGTGATGAAGCTGTAGCTCCAGCGCAGCAGTACCAGGATCCGGTTCTCGAATCCGACGAGGTAACCGAGGTGCACGACCAGCCAGATGATCCAGGCCAGACGGCCGCTGAGGCGCAGGGCGCGCAGGCCGCGGATGTCGGCGACCGCGTGGGCGCGCCCGATTGTCGCCAGCGTGCCTTTGTTGCGGTATTGGAACGGCGGTGTCGGTCGTCCCGCGAGGCGGTTGGCGACAAGCAGGGCGGCGTAGCGGCCTTGTTGCATCGCGACGGGCGCGATCCCGGGCAGCGTCTGTGGCTGGCCGGTCTGGGGATCGCGAACGCGGACCATGTCGCCGAACTCGAGCAGAGGTTCGCCTCGGGCCCCGAGCGACGTGTCGCCAGCGGCCGCCCCGCTCTTGGCACCCAGGTCTCCGCGGAGCGTGGCGGACCCGGACCCGTCCCCCTCCCCGCCGCCCGCCTTTGACCTGCGGCTCCGCGAGGCGCCGGCGGAGAGAGCCCCGGCGCAAGCGACGTGTCGCTCGTCGACGCAGGGCGAGAGTCAGGTGGTGAGGCGCAGCTGGGCGCCAGCGGCACAGGCGTCGAGACCTCGGCGAAGGTAGGTGGCGCGGTAGCGGACCCATTGGCGCCGGTAGGCGCGCATCCGCGGCTCGGCCTGCGTGGCGAGCAACAACATCACCGCGGCTCGCTGAGCGGCCGGGCCGGAGTGAACCGCAGGCAGCCGCAGTACGCGACGGCGGTGTCGCGGCCGTCGTCGAACACTTCGAGCAGGTCCTCTCGGGCCTTGACGGCCAGGCAGCGGGTGTCGCCGCTCGCGGGCGTATCGTGTCGGTCCACGCCGGCTGCGGTCGCTACTGCTGGTCGCCGAAGCGCTCACAGACCCTATTGGTGCTCCGTGTTGTTGAGGGAGTTCGCTCGGGGCTGTTCGAATTCTTGTGTCTGTACGTTCGTGTCGATGAAGCGCCAGCTCAGGCGCTGAGCTGAGCTGGGTGCTGCCCGCGAGGGCTGATCTTGGCTCGTAAGCACCGGTTGATCGGAGCCGATCGCGGCGTCGCGGCGAGGCCGGCAGATCGAGCGCGTCTGAGGAGTCCAGAAGCGCCGGCCGGTCGCCAAACGTGACGTGCCGGCAAAGTCGCGCTCGGGCGCGTCACGTTGTGTCCCGCAGACGACCACAACCTGACAGCCGAGACGGTCGGATCACCGGCTGTAACGTTGTTCCAGCTTCGACGCGCGCGTCGGCGTCGCGACCGGCACGTGAGCCGGCGGCAAGCACGCGCGCCGCCCTGCGGCCGCGCCCGCCCTGCCAGGACAGATCCGCTGCAGGGTTGAGCGTCTGCACGGGACCTGGCTCCCCGCCGCAGTGAGCTGGCGCCCGACCACCATCTACGGGCTTCACCAACCTAAAACCTAACGGAGCACTACGATGCTGCAGCGGAAGAGGAACGGATCGTCCGACCCCGCAATGCATCCTGTCCGGAGTTCGAAAGAAGGCCGGATCGCCCCGGGTTTAGTCACGCGGGCGAGTCCCGAAAATGAAATACGGCGACATCGCGATCGCAATCGAGGTCCGGGGCGCACTGCAATTCGGAAAGCATCGACATTCCGCACTCAGCGCAGCGCGCTCGGACAAAGCTCCGATCCCACGCGAGCGGCGCTCGAGCGCGGGGCCACGGACGCGCTGTCCCCGCTTATCCTGTGGCAGCGATCGAGATCGCCCGCGCGCCGCTGATCACGGCAGGGGCGTGGCACCGAAAGACTCGCGATGCACGACGAAACATCCGAGCCGCGTAGAACCCGAGCCAAGGTCGACGGTCTACGCGTGCTGATTGAGGGCACGCACGCACGCCTCGACGGCCCGACGTACTGGCCGCTCGGCAATGTCGAGCGCGTCGCCGAAAGCAAGGCACCGCAGTGGACAGCGCACGCGGAGGACGGACGTGAGTACAACGCGCGAAGCCGCCAGCTCGCGCTCAGATGGCTCCTCGATGCCACTGCCGACGACCGTGCGGCCAAGGACGCTGAGGCAGCCGCGCGGCGGGCCGAGCTTGACGCGGACGCGGAGCGCCAAGCCACCGAGACGGCACAAGCGACGCGCGCGGTGACGGACCTGATCCGCACCATATGGCCGGCGTGCACCGGACCCACGCGGTTGCCGTTCACCGACTCGTCGGTGTTCATGTTCTCGCCGAACGAGTTGCACGACTTACTCACGAGGCTTGTCGCTCCCGGCCCGCGCGTGCTGCCGACAGCCGAGGCGGTGAAGCACCTGTATCAGCGCACCGTCGTACTCTGCCACGTGTCCAACGCGACGCCCGAGGACCCGATTCCAGACGTCCATCCGTACCCGTGGGAGTTTCTCGTCGATGCGGTCGCGGTCGACTACGGCGACGACGACAGCGTCGCGATCAACTTCGCGTTCGACGGCGACCGGGCGGATGAGTTCAACGAGATCGAGCTCCCCAGCTCCGACAGGACCGCAATGGTCACGCGCGACGCCGTGACGTTCGTCGATCGGGAGGGCGGGTTCCTGCTCGCGCTGACGCCCGAGGAAGGGGACACGATGGAGATCGCCGGACTCGACGGTGCTCACGGCGAGTGGGGGGCAGATTTCCGCGATTGGGCCATCGAAGTCGCCAACGGCCCAGAGCCGACGTTCTGGCGCGAGGGACTCGAAGACCTTGAGGAGGACAGCGACGCGGCAGGGGCGCCGCGCTCCGACGGTTTGGATGAGCCGTCGACCGAAGCCCGCGGCGGTTGATCCATGAGCCGTCTTGAGCTCACTCTCGACGACGCCGCTCTCCGCCTTACATCTAACGGGGCTTCGCCCCAGCCCGACGAGGTGTACTTGCCCGCCCCCGTCGCTGCGGTTGGGTGGGCGGCGCTTGGTTAGACGCACTGGGTGCTCCCGCCATTTGCGGCCGAGGGCCTGCGCGCGCGCTTGGGCGTGGCCTTTAGGCTCCGGTCGCGGATCGCTCGGGGCGGCTGGGCCGTCGCGGTCATGAACCGCGTAGCGCGGTAGGTGCCCCTTGAGGGGGCGTGGACCCCGACGACCGGAGCTTGTGATGACCTTACCCCTGTCTGCCGCGGATGTGCTGCGCGACCACGTCGTCTTCGAGCTGGACTGCATCGATCGGGTCTGTTGCAACGCGTGCGTGCGCAAGCTGACCTATCCGGGCGGGGTCGCCTCGTTCTTTACCCGCCATCGGGGGCGAGTTTCGCGTCGACGTGTCTGGCGGACCCGATCAGCAAGCAGTTCGTCGCGTCGATCCAGCGCTTCGCCGACGAGCGCGAGATCCCGGTTGTGCGCTTTGAGAAGGGGCAGCGCAAAGACGACGTCGCCCACGAGCGTCTGGCGAGGTTTGGCGGGGACGAGGGGATCTACATGGTCGGGGTCGCGCAGGAGAAGATCCGCACCTTCCAGACCGAGAAGCGGCGCAACCCAGAGACCGGCGCCAGCTATCCGTGGATCGTGGCCGCG
>JBEKRJ010000514.1:0-4293 GCA_049518835.1 Solirubrobacteraceae bacterium | reverse complement strand
GACCTACCAGCGATTCAAGCGATGGTGGGCCGGGCTCCTCGAAAGAGATCCCGGCCTGTTCGCCCATTGGCGCTGGGTCCGCGCGTTCTGACCGGCTGGTGAGAAGAGCCCGGTGACGGGAGCGTGTGACGTACACATTGCGTCTCCTCTCATCACGGTGTGTCAAACAGTCCAGTGTCGTCTGGTTTGACCTGGATTCGTAGGCCTTTTCGCTTGCCGCGGCAAACGTGCACAGCGGCGAGCTCGCCGCGTTGGACCTTATGTAACACGGTCTGGCGGACGACTCCGAGCGCGCGGGCGGCGTCGTGGAGAGACAGCCAGCCGTCGGGAGCGTCTTGTGCGACCTTTGAGCGCAGCTGCGCGTTGAGGCGGATCCGCCAGGGCGCGTCCGCGGTGGGTCGCTCGCCGGTTATGTAGCCGTCGCGCAGCCACCGGTAGACGGTGGCTGGGGTGACGTCCAGTTGGGCTGCGGCCTGGCGGACGCCGACCAGCTGGCCTTCTGCGCTCGCGGTCGCCTCGTCGGGGACGAAGGGGGGGATGCCGTGGGCGTCGCGCAGTTGCGCGATCCGCCGCTTGGTGGGGCGCAGGCCGGTGGCGGTGCGATGGTGCTGGCGGGCGAGCACGGTGGCGATCGTCTGATCGTCGTAGTGGGCGGCTAGGCGGCGCACGAGCGCGACTGTCTGCTCCGGGGTGCTCTCGCGGTAGGTCTGCCCCCGTCGGTGCAGCGCAAGCGGCGCGAGCGCGGTGGTGGCGCCTCCTTGCCAGGTGATCGTCGCGTCGATCGTGCCGGCCGCTTGCTCGACGGTCACGACGATCTGGTGGATCAGCGCGCGCAGGAGGAGCTTGCGGTCACGCTGGCTGGTGGTGGGCGCCTGGAAGATCGCTCGTAGATCGGCGCCGGCGCGTTGCAGGCGTTCGAGCTCTTCGTTTGTCAGCGGGCTGGTGCGCCGGGCGCGTTGGGCGGCCAGCTCGGCCTCGGCGTTCTCTGCCTCGCGCAGCGCCTTCTCCCAGTTGGCCTCCAGTGTGCGTGCCACGAGCCGGTTCTCCGGCTCGCAGGCGTCGTACTGCCGGCGCGCGCGGTCGGCCTCGTAGCGTGCGCGCTCGACGGCGAGCTCGAACGCTCTTAGGCGGGTGGCCTGGGAGGTCTCCTGGCCGGCCAGCGCCTTGGCGGTCGCGGCGACCGCCGCCGGCTCGAGCACGCGGAAGACCTCTTCTAGTACCGCCTCATCCAGTTGGCGTCCGCCGAGTCCCTGGCACTCTTTGCCGTCGGGTGCGTTGTATGCGATCTCCCCCTCGCGCGGGTCGCAGTAGTAGCGCCGTGCGTACCCTTGGCGGCTGCGGGCGCCCGAGTAGGCCGAGCGCATTCGCCGTGAGCAGTGCCCGCATCGCAATAGCCCCTGCAGCAGCGCTTGCCCCTCGCGCGCCGCGGCGCCCTCGCCCGGGGTGGGGGCGTTACGGGTGATCTGCTCAAGGATCTGCTCGTACTGCTCCCAGGTGATGTACGCCTCGTGGTGGTCGAGGATCAGCGTGTGCCAGCGCTCGCGGGGGATCGGCACCATCGACACCCGCGCGCGGCCGTCCCCGCCGACGCGCCGCTGGCGCTGGCGGCGGCCGAACGCGTACGCGCCCGCGTAAGTCGGGTTGGTCAGCATGTCGTGCACGGCGGAGTAGGTCGCCTTGACCCACTCGACCTCCCCGTGCCCGCGGCGGCGAGGCATAAGCAGCCCGTCCTCGCGCAGCGACAGCACCACCTGGCGGACCGAGCACAGCTCAAAGAACCGCCGGAACACGGTCGCCACCGCCTCCCGCACGGCCTCGTCGGCGCTGATCACGATCTCGCCGTCGGGCGCGTACTGATAGCCAGGCGCCAGCTTGAGGCGCAGCTCGCCCTTGGCCGCCTTGTGCTTGAGCCCGGCGACTAGCCGGCTCTTGATCAGATGATGCTCGGCCTCGGCGATCGTGCCCTTGAGCCCCAACAGGAGACGGTCGGAATGGTCGCCCGGGTCATAGATCCCGTCGGAGTCGGCGATCAGCGTGCCGGTCAGCGCGCACACATCCAGCAGCTGATACCACGCGCTGTTGTCGCGCGCGAGCCGCGAGACCTCGACCCCCACGATCAGCCCGACGTGACCAAGCGCGACCTCGCCCGCCAGCTCGCGGAACCCCTCCCGGTCGGCGAGCGCGGTGCTGGCGGCCGAGATCCCCAGATCGGAGTCGATCACCCGCACCCGCTCGGCCGGCCAACCCAGCGCGACCGCCCGCTCTTTGAGCTCGTACTGCAACTCGCGGCTCTCGACGTTGTTGCGCACCTGCGCGGAGGTCGACTGGCGCACGTACGTAACCGCGATCCGCGCCAGATGCTCGCTTGAGATCTTCTCCAGACCGCCCATTAGGCTGCGCCGTCCTGCTCGACCGCGCCCGTGTCGATCAGCCGCGCCAGCAACGCCAGCACGATCTCCCTGGAGCGCTGCGGCAGCGACGCCCACACGACCTCCGGCGCTGGCCCCTCGCGGGCCGAGACGAGCTCAAGCTGCACCGGCGCCGCCAGCCGCAGCCGCCTTGCCCGGGCGCTCGCAGCGCTGCAGGACTCGCCCCCGGCGGGCGGCAACGCAGCCGCCGCCGCGGCGCCACTCGGATGCCGGTCGCGCGGCGGCGAGACCAGCCGCAGCTCGCGTCGATCCGGCGGCGGCCGATCGTTCTCCAGGCCAGCCGCGCCGTCGGTCGCGCGCTGGGGCGCGTCGAGATCGGGCTCCGGTGCGATCGTCATGGCATACTGAGGCGGGATCCTAGAAACGCTCCAGGACGGCATACGGCAGCGCGCGGTCATCGCGCCCCCGCGATCGCCAGCTCGTGCACGTCTGCGGTCCGTGCAGCCTCGCGAGACCAGCCGGCGGCGCACAGCACCTCGATCAGCTGCCCTGAGAGCTCGCCGACGTCGACCGCGAGCCGGCGGCGCTCCTCGTACGCGCGTTGGTAGTCGACAAACGCACGGCCGATCGTCCAGTGCACACGCTCAAACGCCCCAAGCATCGCCGTCTCGACCCCCGTCCCGTCATCGCCTCCGGGTGCGGCGACGATCCGCCGTGCGATCGCGCCTTCGCCAGCCGCGAGGCGGCGCACCTCGCCGTAGCCGAGACCGAGCACGCCGGAATCCAGCGCCGACCACAGCCGATCGTTAGCGCCAAGCAGACGTTGCTGCGCGTCGCTTAGCGCCACCGCGAGCCGGCTGTCTGCCACAAACAACGCGGCCAGCCGAGCGGCGAGCTCCCGCGCGCGGACGGGGACCTCACACGACATGATCCGCTCCCTTCGCCCGGTTACCGTCGGCGCCAGCAGCAAGCCGCCCCAGACACGCATCCAGCAGCCCGACCAGCCGGCGGGCGCCCTCGCTCGACAGCACCGTCGTGCCACTCGGCGTGCAGACCGCCGGCGCGGCCTCCAGCACGTCGGTGTGGCCAACCTCGACCGACACAACGCCGCCGTCGGGCAACTCGAGCACCAGCCACAACCGGCCCCACTGACGATACACCCGCCGCGCGCGCAGCGCGCGGCCTCTCAGCGGATGGCCATCGCTGACAACCCGCACCTCGGCCGGCAGCCGACGCCTGACATGGTGCAGTGTGACTGCTACTTGAGACTGTCACGCCGGGATCCGCGGGAGCCGGGGGCTGCAATGCCCCCGGCCACCCTACCCATGTCGTAGTGCAGATGCCACCGGTCGCCGCGTGTGAGCTTGAGCGCGGCGAGCGTGTGGTTGCCGGCCGGCTCGGCGCGTTCGACCCACACGTACTGCTGGGCTGAATAGAAGCCGTCGGCGATCTCGAGGTGGTAGAGGTGCTCATCGTCCTCGAACCCGACCGCGGCGCACACGATCGTGGCCAGCTCGTGCAGGTCGACCAGGCGGTTGACGACGATCGCGCGAGAGCACTTCTCATACCCCGCGAAGTTCACCAGTGACACCGTTGTCGCCAGCCACCGCGACCGCAGCTGGCGCAGCTGCGCGCCGGTCAGCGCACGACGTGTCGTCTTCAGGTCCAGTGGCGCCAGCTCGTAGCGGGTCCGCCCGCGGCGGGAGCTGCTGTAGAAGCGCTGGTGCAACCATCCGTCGCGCCACGGCGGTTCCTTCGGGCTACCTGTCGCTGCCCGATCGCGCTTCCCGCCGCCCGCCGCGTGCGATCCGCCCGCAGATCCCTCGAGGGACGCACGGGATCTCAGGGAGTGTCGCGAGGACGCTTGTCGGCAGCGCTTGGAGCAGAACACGGCCTCTCCCCGCCGCCCGTCCGGCATCGCCTC
>JBEKRJ010000513.1:0-4303 GCA_049518835.1 Solirubrobacteraceae bacterium | reverse complement strand
ACGCTGCGCCAGTTGAGCCGTAGAACGTCCGCGCTGGCGTCCGTGAACTCGATCCGTTCGCCGGTGGCGGAGTTGAAGATCGGGCGAAACAGGGCAGTCGTCCCACCGTCGGTGCGGGCGCTATCACGGGCGTCGGCGAAATCGGCGTTAGTGTCGGTGCGGTTCATGGCCGCGATCCGTTCGCGGACGCGCCCGGCGATCCGTTCCCGGTCTGGTACCACGCGACGGTCGCCCCGACAGCGGTCGCGAGAGGGGTGGTGTCGGAGCCGAACGTCGACTCGTACTTGGCGGTGTTGAGCACGAACGGCTGGTCGAACTCGTAGGCGAGCTCGGGCAGCTCCCGCAGGACCGGGTTGAACAGCCCAAGCGCGCGGAGCATCAACTTGGGCACCGAGCGAACTCCGACCGGGTGCCCGACATCGCCGGCAACGAGCTCTAGGATCTCCCGGGTCGTGACGGTTTCAGGACCAGGCAGATGCCACACGCCGCCGACCGCACGCTCGTCAGTGCCCAGGGTCGCCAGACCCACTGCGATGTCGGGGATGTAGCTGTACGTGTGCGGTAGGTCGGGGTTGCCGATGAAGTCGGCGCGCTTGCCGGCGACGGCGTTTGCGAACACGCGCTCGCCGAGTGCTGATTCGGTGACTCCGGCCCCGAAGAAATCAGATGCCCGACCGATTGCGATCCGGACCTGGCCGGCGTCTCCGGCCGCAAGCAGCTCGCGGCTCATCGCCGCTCGTGTTCGGCCTTTGACCGTCGTCGCGGCGAGCGGCAGGTCCTCGGTCATCGGCTGGCCAGCGGTCGGGCCGTACCCGTATAGGTTCTCGAGAGTCACGAGCAGTGCGCCCGCGTTCTCGGCCGCTGTCAGCACGCCTTGCTGCAGCGGTGGGAAACGCTTCGGCCAATCGGTGTAGGGCGCGTTCAGGCACTGGTAGACGACCGAGGCTCGCGCCGCCGCGTCGGTCGCCGCCTGGGGATCGGTCGCATCCGCACCTTGCCATTGCACCCCGTCAGGCAGCCCGGGTGGCCGGGTCCGCGACACCACCCGGACCGCCAGGCCGAGCCCGGCCAAGCGGGCGGCGAGAGCACGCCCGACCTGCCCAGCCCCGAACACGACATGCAGCGGCTCCTCAGGCATCGCCGGGCTTCAACGTGACGACCTGCCTCGTTTCCAAGCGCTCCGCTGACTGCGGGTCGTGGGTCGGCAAATAGACGACCGGCCGTTCCCGTGACAGCTGCCTGATCCGACCGAGTGTCTCTCTCGCGGCGCGCTCGTCGGGCGCGACACCGTCAATCGCGTCGTCGACCATCAGCGCCTCGGTGTAGGAGCTGTCGCCGGCGAAGAACACCAACCGTGGCCCCTCGTCAAGAACGACCGATACGTGTCCGCGTGTGTGGCCGTGGGTCGGAACGATCCTCACATCCCTGGCCCCGGTCACGTGCAGGCTCTGAGGAAACGGCCCGAGCGGCTCGGGCTCGAGCTCAAACAGCCGCGGCGCGAACCCCTCCGGCCAGCGGTGCGGCAGGAACCCGCGCGCCTTGCCCATCAACCCGCTCGCGTTCTCGAACTCTGGGCGGTGAACGAGGATCTCGCTGTTCGGGAAGTCGGCCAGACCGCCGGCGTGGTCGGTGTGGAGATGGGTCATGATCACCCACCGCACGTCGTCGGGAAACAGTCCGAGCGCTTTGATCCTCGGGCCGATCTCGTGATCGGCGGCGACCCACTCGCGTACCCCAAGTTTGAAATACGGCTGCCACCACGGAAAGTAACCGCGGTCGGCGACATGAGCGGTCTCGCCGGTGTCGATGACGATCAGACCCTCGGGATGCTCGATCAACCAAGCGAAGATCGGCAAGGGCTCGGTCCAGTGCCGGTCGATCAGCGTCCTTGCGAGCCGCGCCTGTCCGCGGCCCACTCCCTGCTGCTGGCGTGTCTTGACCGCGACCGTGCCCGTCTGGATCGCGTGAACTCTGAACGGGCTACCGCCTGCGCCGAGAGAGTCAGACGCCGTTCGGATGTCAGCGCCCGGTGGGACAGGAGATAACGGGCCGGTGCTCATCGCAGGCGCTCACGCAATCGTTGGGACGAGCTCAGGCTCAGGGGCCTCGGGCGGGATCGACTCCGCGTCGGCCTGGTCGCGGGCGCTCGAACCCTCGATGTTGACGTGCGGCAGCAGACCGTCGAGCCAACCGGGCAGCCGCCAAGTCGTTCGGCCGAGCAACTGGAGGACCGCCGGAAGCAGCACGCACCGCACCACCAGCGCATCGAGGAACACCGCAACAGCAAGCCCGAACCCAAACTCCTTCAAGGTCCGTTCGTCGCCGAGCGTGAACGACAGGAACACGCACACCATGATCGCTGCGGCCGCTGTGATCACACGGCCGGTCAGCGCGATTCCATCAGCGACCGCGGCTGACGCGTCTCCGGTACGGATCCACTGCTCACGTATCCGGGAGATCAGGAACACCTCGTAATCCATCGAGAGCCCGAATACGACGGCGAACATGATCACCGGCACCCACGCCTCGATCGGTCCCGGCTGCACCCCGAGCACGCTCGCGAACCAACCATGCTGGAACACCAGCACGGTCACCCCGAGCGACGCGCCGATCGTGAGCAGGTTCATGATCGCGGCCTGAACGGGGATCACCAATGAGCGGAAGATCACGAACAACAGCAACGCTGAGAGCAGGATCACGATCGAGAAGAACAACGGCAGCTTGCCCGCGAGCACATGCGAAAAATCGATCGATCCGGCCGTGAACCCGCCGACCAGGACAGGCACACCGGTGCGGCGCTCGAACGCCGGCAGCACCGTGTCGCGCAAGTGGTTGACGAGGTTCGTCGTCGCGACCGCCTGCGGCGCGGAACTGGGATACGCCTGGATCACCGCGACCGTCCCCGACGGCGAGATCCGCGGCTCGGTCACCGCGACGACACCCGGAGTCGCGGCAACAGTGGCACGTAACGCCGGCAGCGCCGCGACGTGCTGGCCGCCGCCGAGTTCCGCGACGAGCAGCAGCGGCCCGTTGAACCCGGCCCCGAACCCCTTCGCGAGCAGATCGAACGCCTGTCGTGAGCTCGTGCCAGCCGGGTCGTTACCGGCGTCGCTTGAGTCCAATCGCATCGCGAACACCGGCGCCATCAGCAACACCATCACCGCCAACGACACGATCGCCAATGGCCACGGGCGCGCCTGCACCATCAGGCTCCACCGCCGCCACGCCGAGCCACGCGGCGCGGCAGTGACGGCGCCAGCGCCGAGGGCGCCGTTGCCGGCCACCGATGCGCCAGCGCCGTTGGAAGCCACCGCTAGCCCGGCGCCATCGGTTACCGCCGCGGGACTGGTGGTCGCTGATACCGCCTGGCTGCGGCCGAATCGTCCGCGGCGCGCGCCGCGCGGCCGCACGAGCCGCGGGCCAAAACGTGACAGCAACGCCGGCAGCAGTGTGAGCGAAGCGAGCAGTGTCAGCAGCACGGCGAGCACGGCGGCGATCGCTAGCCCGTACATGAACGCGACGCCTGTTGCGAACATGCCCAACAGCGCGATCACGACCGTTGTGCCGGCGAGCAGGATCGCCCGCCCCGAAGTGTCCATCGCCTCAACGATTGAGCGTTCGAGATCGCCGAACTGCAGGTAGTCCTCGCGGAAGCGGGTGACGATGAACAGTGAGTAGTCGATCCCGACCCCCAGACCGATCATCAGCGCCAAGTCCGGAGAGATGTTCGACATGTTCGTGACGTGCGTCGCGAGCCCGATCAACGCCACCCCCGTGATCAACCCCAGGCCCGCTGTGATCAGCGGCATCCCAGCAGCTGCGAGCGAGCCGAACGTCAAGAGCAGGATCACCAGCGCTGCGAGCACTCCGACCGCGGTCGCGGGACCGACATTGAACCCCTCGGCGTTCTCGATGACCTGCCCGCCAGCCGCGACCTGCAAGCCCGGCACGTGGATCGCGTTGACATCGGTGAGCAGCGGTTTGCCGGTCGCGTTCGCGAGCACGTTCGCGGGCTGGTCGTAGTTGACCGTCGCGAACGCGGTCATCCGGTTAGCGGAAACCTGGACCGCTCCCCGCGGGCTGTAAGGGCTGATGACCCCCGTGACGTGCGGTAACCCGCCAACGCGCGCAAGCAGCGGCGTGATCGCGGCGCGCACCGCCGGCGAGTCGACCGTCCCGTGCGAGACGTGCAAGACGATCGCGTCGACGTCGCCGCTCTGGGTCTTGAACTCCTGTTTGAGCAGATCGACTGCGCGCTGGGACTGGGTCCCGGGCAGGCTGTAGACCGTGACGTAGTTCGGCC
>JBEKRJ010000512.1:0-4309 GCA_049518835.1 Solirubrobacteraceae bacterium | reverse complement strand
CGAGCAGGTCACCGGCAGGGGCGCCGAGCGTGCGATCCTCGTCAACGTCGTCGCCGGCCTCGTCCACGCCGTCGGCGCTGCAGCCTGAGACGATCGTCCTCAGCCTCCGTCGAGTGGCTGCGACCGTCACCGCGTTCTGGTTGCCGCTGATTGCCGGCTTTCTCTACGGCGTTTTGGTGGTCCTCCTCACGCAGCGTCACGGCCGCACGCTGCGACGGAAGCGTCGCAGCATTCTGCTTGGTCGCGATGACAAGTCGCTCGCCGAGGAATACGCGGAGAAAATCGACGCCGTGAAGACCGGCTCGGCCTGGAACTTCAAGGACAGCTTCGCGACTAACGTCACCGCGATCGGAGGTCTGCTCGCCGCCGCGCTGACGGCCGCCGGGTCCAGCTCGTCGCTGTTGCCGGGGGTGGAGACGAACCGCTTCTCGCTGCTCAATGCGGCGTGGGCAGGGCTTGCGGCAATCGCGCCGATCGTGATCGGCCTCGGAACCAGAACGCCGGAGGATCACGTCGCCGCGACTGCGGCCCTAAGCCCAGCTTCGGCGGCGCTCTGAGCTTGCGAGCGCGGGAGGTCGTGCCCGCGCAGTCGACGGCGCGAACGTGCTTGACTGGCGGACGCGAGAGCCGTGCGCCGAGTCTGCCGCCCCGAATCGAGACCTATTGCCGCCCCGTCGGCCGGCCGTGGGCAGGGCACTCGGCGTCGACGTCGCGGCGCGGTCGCCGGCGTCGTCGTCGCGTGTCTGAGCACGCTCGCCGGATGCGGCTCAATTGCCCGCTCGAGTACCCGCAGCGTTCGCTCGCCGAATGGTGTGACCGTTTCGCCCGGCCAAGCCGGAGTGCGGATCCCCGCAGGGTACCTGGGCCTGTCGATCGAGTGGTGGGCCGTTGAGGCCTATGCCGGTCGAAACCCGAATGCAATCAATCCGGTGCTCGTGCAGCTGATCCGCAACTTGATTCCGGATCAGACCGGTGTGCTGCGGATTGGCGGCGTCACAACGGATGGAACATGGTGGCCGGTCGCGGGGGTCCCGCGGCCGCCGGGGGATGTCTACAACCTCAGCGAACGCCGGCTGGAGGTGCTCAAGGCGCTTGCGCAGGAGGTCGGTGCCCGCCTGATCCTGGGAGTCAATCTCGAGCAGGACAGCAGGACGCTGGCCGCCGCGGAGGCACGTGCGATGCTGGCGACGGTCGGACGCAGCCGGATTGCGGCGTTTGAGCTGGGCAACGAGCCTGAGCTGTGGGGGAACCCGAACTTCGCTTGGTATACGCGTGATGGACACAACGTCCCTGGGCGCCCGCCCGGCTGGGACATGGCGACGTTTACCAGCGACTTCGCGAACGTCGGCTCGGCTTTGCCTCAGGTTGGGCTCGCCGGTCCGGCGGCGGGAGCTGCGGAGTGGCTGGACCAACTCGGTGACTTCATCGCCGGCGAGCCGCGGCTGGCGATGGTTACCGTGCACCGCTATCCATTTGAGGCCTGCAGTGCGTCGCCGGCGGAGCCGTGGTACCCGGCGCTGGGGCGGTTGCTGTCTGCAGCTGCATCGGTCGGACAGGTCGCGGGTGTCCAGCCATCGTTGGCGCTCGCGCACGCCCATCACCTGCCGCTGCGGATCGACGAGATGAACACGGTCGCGTGCGGAAACCCGCCCGGGATCCCGGACACCTTCGCGATGGCGCTGTGGGCGATCGACTCCCTGTACGCCTATGCGCAGGCCGGCGTCGACGGCGTCAACGTGCACACATGGCCGGGCGCTATCTACCAGTTGTTCGCGTTCAAGCACCTCGCAAGTGGCTGGCGGGCGCTCGTGGAGCCCGAGTACTACGGGCTGTGGATGTTCGCGCAGGGAGCGCCTGCCGGGTCGCGCCTGCTGCAGACCTCGAGCGCCGACACCGCGGTCCGCGTGTGGGCCACGCGCGCCGCCGACGGGACGATTCGGATCACGTTGATCAACGACGATCAGGCGACCGCGCACCGCGCCGCGGTGCATGTGGCAGGGGCGCGCGGCGCGGCGAGCGTCGAGCGGCTACTGGCGCCCGGGGCGGGCGCCACCACGGGAGTGACGCTCGGCGGCCAGAGCCTTTCACAGACGACAACCGGTCAGCCGGTCGGTCCATTCAGCACGACGACGATCACCCCAAGCGGCGGCACCTATCAGGTGTCGCTGCCGCCCGCGAGCGCGGCCCTGCTGACGCTCGGATGAGACGCGGGCGCGGCGGCTTGCGTTCGACCTGCGGCCACCGGCCGCCGCCAATCCTTGGCCGTGTGGCTGATGGGCGTATATCCGGGCGGCGGTACAGTGACGCTCGAGCCCATGGACGGGCCGTTGGAATTTACCAAACACAGGAACGGAGGCCTCCGGTGTCACACGAAAGCAGCGTCATCGATCTCGTCGTGCGAGCGACCGCGACAAGCAGCCCGGCGAAGCGCTCGCTCGCCCGTAGCGGTGCACAGAAGGGCGCCTGCACGGCGCCGGAGTTTGAAGCCGTGCGTGTCGCCCGCGGCAAGCGATCGGGCGCGACGATCGCGATTGCCGTGCACCGGACCGTAGAGGACAGGTCGCTGGGCGGCTGTCGTATGTGGCATTACGACGAGCCCGGCGATGCGGTCGCGGATGCCGAGCGCCTCGCTCGGTCGATGAGCCTCAAGGCAGCGGCCGCCGGCCTGTCACTTGGGGGGGCTAAGGCTGTGATCGCGCTGCCCGAGGGCGATCCGCCAACAGGCGTCGCCCGCGAACGGCTGCTGCGCGATTTCGCCGAGCTGATCGAGTCCTTCCAGGGCCGCTACATCACCGGCCAGGACGTCGGGGTCAGCGAGTACGACATCAGCCGTCTGGGGCATTTCACCAGACATGTCGCCGGGCGGCCGGTGGCTGAGGGCGGCGCGGGAGATCCGAGCCCTTACACGGCACGGGGTGTCGAGGCTGGGATCAGGGCGTCGTTCGAAGGGTCGCTACGGGGACGGCATGCGGTCGTCCTCGGCCTCGGACACGTCGGTGGTGCGCTCGCACGCCGTCTGCACGCGGCCGGCGCGAGGCTGACGCTGAGCGACGTCGACCAGCGCAAGCGGGCGCTGGCTGACGAGCTGGGAGCCTCGTGGGTGACGCCCGGCGAGGCGCTCACCGTCGCGGCTGATGTTCTCGCTCCGTGCGCGCTTGGCGGTGTCTTCGACCACGAGACCGTGCGCTCGCTCGAGGTTCCCGTGATCGCCGGTGCCGCCAACACGCAACTCGTCGACGACGACGTGGCCGAAGCCCTCGCCGCGCGCGGGATCACGTGGGCGCCGGATTTCATCATCAATGCGGGTGGTCTGATCGCCGTTGCCAGCGAGCTGGGAGGATTCGAGCGCGAGCGTGCGCTGCGGGCCGTCGACGCAATCGCTGACACGCTCTCCGAGGTCTACGCGCGGGCGCGATCGAACCGCGTGAGCACGCTTGCCGCGGCTAAGTCGCTTGCGCATGAGCGGCTATCGAGGACGTCTCCGTTGGCGGCCTGAGCGCCGGCGCCGAGGGCACAGTGAAGCCGTCGTCCTGCGGTCGGCCACCCGCGGCTGCCGGCTTCCCTCGTGACACGCCAACGCTTGCACCGCAGGTGACCGGGTAAGGGCCCGCGATAAGAGGAGACGTGGCGGCGCGCTCGACGAGACCCGCCGCGATGCGAGGATTCCCTGAGCCTGACTTGACGGAGGATGCGATGAACACGCCGACATTGATGATCGTAGGCGCGAGCC
This sequence comes from Solirubrobacteraceae bacterium, assembly GCA_049518835.1. GTDB lineage: Bacteria > Actinomycetota > Thermoleophilia > Solirubrobacterales > Solirubrobacteraceae > Palsa-465. The sequence continues at coordinate 579 of JBEKRJ010000512.1, read as the reverse complement.
TGGCCGGCGCGACTGTGACTGCGCTCGACACCGGCAACTCGCGCGTCGCGCTCGACGACGGGCGTGAGTTGCACTACGACCGCCTGCTGCTGGCGACCGGCGCGCAACCGCGGCGCCTCTCGAGCCCGGGCGCGACGCTCGCCGGCGTCCCGTTCGCGCGCGCCGGTTGACGTCGACGCTCTGACCGATTCCGACACGCCGCTGGCGTCGCTCGCCGCCGCGCCAAGCTGAGCTGAGCTGAGGGCGCGGCTGCGCGAGCGCGGCAGCGACTATGGTCTGACGATGCGGCGCGACCGGCGGCGAGTGACCGAAGCGACGCTGCTCGCCGCAATCTTCAGCGGCTTGCCGTCGACGCTCGACGCGCTTGTCCGGCGAGGCGGCGTCCGCGCGGCAGCGGCCTACGTGTACGACACGACGCGTGCGATCGGCACGCTCGTGGCCCCCGGCCGGCCGGGCTTCGCGCGTGGTGCGCTCGTCCACCTGGGGATCTCGGCTGTGTGTGCCGAGGGGTTGGCGCGGGCGCTGCCCCGCGATCCCTCACTTGCAACGGGAGCCGCGGCCGGGTTGGCGATCGGCGTT
>JBEKRJ010000511.1:0-4326 GCA_049518835.1 Solirubrobacteraceae bacterium | reverse complement strand
GTGAATGTCAGCCGGTTCAGCGGCCGTGACGTCGGCCCCGGAGGCTTCATCAACATCACGCAGACAACAAAGACGGTGATCTACTGTGGCTCGTTCACAGCCGGCGGCCTCGAGGTGGAGACCGGCGACGGTTGCCTGCGGGTGCTCAAGGAGGGAAAGCACAGGAAGTTCCTGAGATCGGTCGAGCAGATCACCTTCAGCGGCGCAGAGGCTGCCCGTCGCGGCCAGCGGATCCTGTACGTGACCGAGCGCGCTGTCTTCGAGCTGCGTGACGGGCAGATGACCTTGATTGAGATCGCTCCGGGCGTCGATCTCGAGCGCGACGTGCTGGCTCAGATGGAGTTCGCGCCAGTTGTCGCTGACACGCTCGTGCTGATGCCCGACGACATCTTCTACGAGGAGTGGGGCAAGCTCCGATCGATCATGGTCGCGAAGCAGCAGCAGGGACCAGTCCGTTCACCGCGGAGGGCACGAGCCGCCACTGACATCGTCGCTGCTCCCGCGGGAGCGTGACAGAAGGCACGGAAGCACGAACCCGACCGCAGCATTAACGGCTGACAGGAGGACCACCGATGACCGCAACCTCACTGAGAGGCGTCGACGAACTCAGGCATAGGACCGGCTCGCACCTCGGGTACAGCGCTTGGCACGAGATCACGCAGGACAGCGTCGACCGCTTCGCGGATGCGACCGACGACCACCAGTGGATTCACGTCGACGCAGAGCGCGCCAAGGACGGACCGTTCGGTCAGACGATCGCCCAGGGGTACTTGGTGCTTTCGCTGGCCACTCCACTGCTCGCCGAGATCCTTGACTTCGAGGCCACAAAGCTGATCGTCAACTATGGGCTCAATCGTGTCCGGTTTCCGACGCCGGTCCCGGTCGGCAGCCGGATTCGGCTCGGAGTCTTTCTCAAGGACGTGCAAGACGTACCCGGTGGCGCGCAGGCCGTCGTCGACGCGACCTTCGAGCTCGAGGGCGCAGCGAAGCCGGCTTGCGTCGCCGAGATCCTGTTCCGTGAGTACGTCTAGATCCGAGGTCGCGACTAAAACGGCTCCGGACCGAATCCGACCTAAATGGACGCCCCGAACACGAGCCTCGATCCACCGAAGCACTCGCTGCTGTTCGGGCCTGAGATATGAACGCTCTCCTGACAGGGCCATACAGCGATTGTGCGTGGCAGTCGCGGCTCTGGCAGGAGCCGGCGGTCCGGATCTCGGTCGACGCGCCCCGTGCCGGCCGGCCTGTCCGAACGACCGACCCGCGTCCTGGGGATCCGAGCGCTCGTCACTCGAACGGACTCCCCTAATCACCGCTGGCTCCTTTCAGGCCCGCTGCGCTTGATTCTGCTCGCGCAGTACGCGCTTATGCCCCCGCGCCGAGTTGGGATCTCTGCGCGTCATCGTCGCGGCGCTCATCGGTGAAAGCCCGGCAGCGACAGCTGCTCACGCGGCGCCACGAGCTCCTCCTCGTTGCCACCGCTGGCGCGAGTGTTGCGCCGCCCGGTCCTGCTCCAATGGCCGACGATCTCGCGGGTGCTCGCGTGCCGCCACCCAGCCGCAGGCGAGATCGGCCGAAAGAACACGACCCCGTCCTTGATCTCGCTCACCTCACCCCAGACGACACGGCCCTTGACCTGAGCCGTGATCACATCCCCGACCGCGATCCGTCTATCCGCACGCGCACACCACGCTCGAGCGGGCGGAAGCGCCTTTGATCACGGTATGACCCGCTCGAACAGCGCGTGACTGTGGCGGCTCGCACGGTCGCGCCACTCCCGCGCGGCGGGCGCGCGCGGCATTCTCGAGCGCGCGGGTCAGCCGCGGCGGCCCCAACACCGACCCCAAGGCCATGTCGCCAACGTACCGCGCATACCCGGCCGGCTCGAGCCCGTCGAACTGCAGCGCGAGGCCCTGCTGGCCGATCGAGACGGGGGCGAACACGAGCCGGGATCGTCTCATAACCCGTAGACAGCTACGCCTCAGGCTACCATCGGTTCTGGCGACGACGCCCGCTCAACTATCCCTCACCCACAGATCAACGTGATCACGACTCCCTGGACCGTCAGGATTCGGATTTCGACTCCCTCGCGTTTGCCCTCTGAAGTAGGCCGGGATGTAGCCTTGCTCGCGTCCAATGGCGAGCAGGCCCTCGGCGGGCCCATCCAGCCAGGCCATCATCCCGGCTAGCGCACCGACGGCCAATGCAATCGCGACCGCTGGCAGTGCGAACCCAAGGTCGAGTGCCGCAGCAGGCTGTCGAACGCCTGAATCACTCCGGCCGTGAGGCTGATGTGGTGCGCGGGGATCACCCATGAGATCGCCAGCGTTCGGAAGATGAAGAGCCGGCCACGAGGCCCATCCGCGCAGAAAGCCCTCACGTACCAGTTGTAGACGCCTCCCTCCCAGCCTATGACGCCAGCTCCGCGGCGACCAGCGACCGACGCCGGCGCTGGCGATTGCCGCCGCAGGGGGGCCATCCTGCGCATGCGCGGGCCGCTGATCATTTGTAGTGCTGGACGGTCGGCACCTGGACATCGCGCTGCTCGGATGCGAAGCTGCACTGCGTGACGCCGCTGGAGCAGCGCTGCCGCGAGACGCTCGAAGGGAGCTGGATCGTTGGTGAGCGTGATGGTGTGCCGTTCGCGTACACGCGTCCGAGCCCGGGGCGCTATCGCTGGCAGTGGTATTGGGACTCTTGTTTCGCGGCGATCGCGTGGCGGCATTTTGACCCGGCGCGCTCGCGGGCCGAGCTTGAGACGCTGCTCGCCGCGGCGCGGCCCGACGGTTTCATTGGTCACACGATCTTCTGGGAGCATCCGGTCAGCGGCCCGCGGCGGCTCTTTTACAACGTGATCCATCACGACGACCTGATGACGGCCACGATTGAGCCGCCGGCGCTGGCGTTCGCGTGGCGGCTTGCGGTCGGCGATCCTTCTCTCGAGCCGCGGATCGTCGCCCACCACGCCGCGGTCAGCAACGAGCGTGACCTCGAGGGCGACGGGCTGGTGTGGATCCTGCAACCGGATGAGTCCGGTTTGGATGCGTCGCCGCAGTTTGACCCGATCTGGCGAGACCGGGCGCAAGGCTTGCCCGGCTTCGTCGAGCTTGTGCAGCGCAATCGGGAGCGCGAGTTTCGGATCGATGCGGTGCGCGCCGATGGTGACCCTGTCGTCTGCGAGGTGCTGACGAATGTGATCCACGGGCTCTCGCGACTGGCGCTTGGGCTGCCGTCGATCACGCCGGCGCTGATCGCTCGGTGCTATGACGAACCGAGCGGCTTGTTCATACCGGCGGTGCAGCCGGCGATCAAGGACCGGATCCCGCTCACTTGGACGGCGCTTGCGCCGCTAGCGCTGCCCGACCTCCCGGAGGAGATCGGTCACCGTCTCCTACGGTACCTGCTGGACGAGGGTCGTTTTTGGACGGCGGTTGCGCCGCCCTCGGTCTCGCTCGATGAGCCGTCGTTCTCGCTGCGCGAGCATTTTGAAGGTTTGCGGCGCTACTGGCGGGGGCCGACATGGATCAACAGCGCGTGGCTTTTGTGGCGTGGCTTGGTGCGGCTGGGCTACGAGCAGCAGGCGACGACGGTCGCCCGCGCGACCACCGAATCGGTGGCGCGGGAGGGGCTGCGCGAGTTCTATGACCCGCGCGACGGGCGCGGGATGGGCGCCGAGAACTTCGCCTGGTCCGCGCTGGCGCTCGAACTGCTTGACCCGAGCAACGCAAGCGCTGGCGTACCCATCCACCGGGCTTGATCGTGGAGGGCTCGCTGCCTGCGATGCTGGACGCCTCCGCGCAGGAGCACCACGCACGGCGTGCGCTGAGCGACGTAGAGCGTCATCTACAGAAGTCAGCGCTCAAGCTGGTTGGGTATCTCGTCGCCGCCTACGTGGTGCTGAAGCTGATTCCGACGCTGAAGCAGGCATTGCGCAGCCTGGAGCATGTGTCCTGGGAATGGGTGCTCGGGGCGATCGCTCTCGAGGTGGGGTCCGAGCTCGGGTTTGTCCTCGCATGGGGCGCGATCGTCGACCCGCAGAAGCTGCTCGATCGTGACGGCCACGGACGGCGAACCGACGACGATGTCGCCTGGACACAGCTCGCGGGCGGACTCCTGCTGCCCGGCGGGGCGTGGGGAGGCGCGGGAGTCGGAGCGTTGATCCTGCACCGGCTAGGAGTGCCGACCAAGCTGATCGCCGAACGCGAGTTCAACCTCAGCTTTCTCAACACAGCCGTCGACGCACTGGCGCTGATCGTCTTCGGTGTCGGGCTCGCGACCAGCATCGTGGCCGGCGAGTCGCGTCTTTTGCTGACCGTGCTGCCGGCA
>JBEKRJ010000510.1:0-4340 GCA_049518835.1 Solirubrobacteraceae bacterium | reverse complement strand
AGTGGGATTCTTGCCCAGCTCATCGTGCGCCTGTGCGTTGCCTCCTGCGCTGTTGTGGCACCTGTTCATCGTGCTCATTGCGTTGCTCCCTAGGGTAGGGGCGGCAAACCGAATCGACGACCTCACCCCGGCGGGTCGGCAGTCCAGTTCGGACATGTGGTCCCGTAATCGGCATGCGACAGCGGCGCTGTACCCCAGACCCCGCAATGGGCTGGTTGGCGCCCATTGCCTTGAGGTCGCGACGGTGAGCTCTTGCCCGGAGGCGAGCCACCCTGACTGAGCCCTCGCGATCTGGTTCTGTCCGCGGCGACTAATAGGGTCGGCGCCGTGTCCGACGCGTGGTGAGACCCGTCCGAGGCGCTGGCGGCGTACGAGCGGTGGCTCGCGGGGCTGCCGTTGGCGGAGCGCACCCGCCGGGAGTACCGGGTCTATCGAGAGTTCGTGCGAAAACCGCGATAGGCGGGGCGTAACCGCCCCTTGATCAGGGGTTCCGACCACAAGTCGGATAGGCCTCCCGGTAGTAACGGAACAGAAACGTGATCAGTTCACGATGGGAGGCGCGCCGCTGGCGCGCCTCCCAGGTGTGCTCGAGCAGCCGCTCCGATGCCGACTGGGCGTCGCGGCCAAATCGTTCGCCGTCAGGCATCTGCGACCTTCATCTCGAGTCGCGTCCGCGGATGCTAGGACCCGCGGTAGGGGTCCATGTAGATGTCTGCGATCTGCCAGGCGCCGGTCGCCCCGGGCACCTCAAAGCGAAGCATTCCCTTGACCGACACCCCGGGCGCAAGCTCGACAGTGACCAGCGCCACGCGACCGGTCGGAGCCCAGCTCGGCATCGAGCCGTCAGCCAGATCCGTGACGTTGACCGTCATCTCGGGACTGTTCGCGCTCGCGGGCACAATCCCCTGAATCGTGAGACCGCTCCCGGCGGCCACCTGACGCGCCAAGAACCGGAGGTACGGCATCGTGCTGTTCACGCACAGACTGGGCGAGGTGGCGCTGCCACCAGCATCGATCGTCAGCGAACTCGTGGCGCTGACCGAGCCGAAGTTGAACCCCGCATTGCTCAGCGTCGCGCCGTCAAGCGCCCAACCGGCCGCGGCTCCCGAAAACGAGCCCCCTGGAATCAGGAAGTAGCCGTTGGTATCTCCCCACTGCGCAAATGGGGTCACCGGGGCTGGCGGCTGGCACGCCTGCGCAGCAGCGACACCGGTGGTCGCCAACAGCCCCACAAGCGTCAGCCCCACAAGCCGGATTGCGACCCTGAGTCGGCGCAACCAAGCGAACTTACACATTCGAAATAGACCTCCATGTCGGCCGCCATCCATGGCGGCATAACTGTTTTATGATCGGCAGCTGGGCCGTCTGCTAGAGACCCCTGGCTTTGCGCCCCCGTCTCGCGGCGGGTTGGCCTTTTTCGAACCGCTGATCTCATCGGCAGCTCGCCCGAACGATTGACATCGAGACCTCAATTCGACATCTGGTCGACCCAGGCGCACAGGCGGCGACATTTCTCGTTGCACGCTTCGCCTTGTGGACGTCACATTTGACGGTCCTCTTGCTGTCTTGTCAGCTTGTCAGAACCCTCAAGAAGCTCGGACGGGTCCGTCCCGTCGTCCTGCCGATGCGGATCAAACTTCCGGCTTTCTCAAGCTGTTGAAATCGCGGAGCGAGTGAGCAACGTGCTGACGGGGTCACGCCTGGCCGGAGCGCGTCGCTGGATGGGTCGTGGATCACGTCGTCCCGCTCGTGGCGATCCGCGCCCGCTGCTGACCCGCCGGGAGCTACCACGGCTGGTCGCCCCGATTCCCTGTTCCGAGAACGCGGGTTCGCGCCGGTGACGGTTCGGTGCCGAAACGGCAGTCCCGGTACCAGTACCAGCACCAGAGGCCCTTCACAGAATCACATATAACGCCCGAGAACCCGCAGTTGATGACCACCGAGCCCTAAACGGGTCAGACCAGACCAGACCGCTGCCGGTTCGACTCGTCTTTTCGACGGTCTCCTGGGTCGGCCGGCGCCGTCGACAGTCCCGGGTGTCGGGCGATCGCGCACCCGGGCGACCTGCGCATAAAGATCGCGGCCAGATGAGACGAAGAGAGTGGCAGTATGCGCCCGCCCGCGGGGATTCTTTTGATGCCTTCGTCGTCCAGGGCCGCGTCGTGATGAGCGACGAGCGGCGGATCGGCGTGTTGCTCGTCGCCGGTAGCGAGACGCAGGCTCGAGTGGCGAGCGCCAGACTCGCTCGAACCCGATCGCCCCGTTTCAAGGTGCATCGAGTCTCTTGCCTAGCCCAGGCGCTGGCGGTGGTCGCCGGCGGGGCTTTCGATGCGGTGATGCTCGATCTGAGAACTCCCGATGCGGCTGGGCTGGAGGGCGTGACTGCAGTGCGCAACGCAGCCCCGACGGCGGCCATCGTCGTGCTGGCGGACGCCGCCTGCGAAACGGTCGCTGAGCAGGCGCTGAGATGTGGAGCCGACGACTATCTGCTGCCGGGTCGGGGCGATCAGCCGGGCGAACTCGCGCTCTTGATCCTCGATGCCGTTGCGCGGCGCGCGGCCGAAGATGCGCAACGCTGCCTCGCCGCGCTCACGGACCTGGCCGGGGTGGGCGTGCTCGAGTGTGGGCCCGACGGTTCGCCGACAGTCGTAAACGAGCGCTGGCGCCAGCTGGCGGGATTGGACGGCGAACCGGTCGTCGGCGAGGATTGGCAGCGGCTGATCGATTGCCGAGACCGAGGGCGACTGCGCACCGCTTGGCAGGCGATGGTGCAGGGGCGTCCCCTCGCGTGCGAATTTCGCTTCGCGCGCGAGTACGGGTCGGTTAGGTGGGTGGCGGTGGCGGGTGGCCGGCTCCCTGACGGCGAGCGGCCGACTGCCGGATACCTGGTCACGGCCACCGACATCACGGCGCTCAAGGAGGCCGAGGACCGGGCCCGCGATAGCCGCGCCCGGCTTGAGGCGCTTTTTGACCACGTTCCCGCCGGCCTCGTCCTGCGGGACGTCGAGGGTCGCTATGAAATGCTCAACGACCTTGCGTGCCGCCGACTTGGTGGGACTCCGGAGGATCTCGTGGGGCAGCGCGCCGATGACCTGCTCCCCCCCGAAATCAGAAGCCGGGTCCGCGAGCGCGACAAAGCGCTGCTCGCCTCTGGAGAGCCCACGACGAGCGAGATGTCGATGCCAATGGGCGACGGGACCACGCGCGACGTTCGCGTCGTGAACTACCCGGTCAAGGATGCGCAAGGCAACGTGAGGGCGATCGGCTCGGTGCAGCTGGACATCACCGACCTCCGCGACGCCGAGCGGCGCCTTCAGGCCGCCGAGAGCACCACGCGCGAAAGCCAGACCCGGATGCAAGCGCTGTTGGACCATGCGCCGATGTCGGTCCTGTTGTCGGACAGCGAAGGGCGCTACGTCGTGGTCAACCGGGTTTCGGCAGATCATCTCGGCCGGCCGGCGGAGGAGATTCTGGGCCGCACCCCAGCTGACCTGTACGAGCCCGCGATGGCTGCGGAGATCACCGAGTCCGAGCGCCAGGTCCGCGAAGGCGGGGTTCCAATCACGTTCGAGATGGCCAACGCAGTTCCCGATGGGGGTTCCGACGACCGGCGCGAGTACCTTGTCACGAAGTACCCGGTAACCGACGCCGAGGGGGACATCACGGGCGTCGGGACGCTCGCGCTGGACATCACCAAGCGCAAACGCGCCGAGGCGAGCGCCGCGCAGATGGCACAGATCATCAAGTCTACCGACGCCGCCGTCGTCGGGATGGCCCTCGACGGGCAGATTCTGACCTGGAATCCCGCTGCCGAGCGGATCTACGGCTACAGCGCCGAGGAGGCCATCGGACGCAACGTCTCGTTCATCGTCCCTCCCGAGCGCCACAGTGAAGTCCGCGCGAACAAGACCCGGATCAACCGCGGCGGGGCGATCGGGGAGATCGAGACCGTGCGCCGCCGCAAGGACGGCACCGACATCGACGTGGCGATCGCGCTCTCCCCGTTGCTTGACCGTTCCGGCGCAGTGATCGGCGCATCGACGATCGCGCGGGACATCACCGCGCAGAAGGCGATGCGCGAGGCGCTGCGGGCCTCTGAGGAGCGCTTCCGGGCCACCATCGATCACGCCCCGATCGGGATTGCGCTGCTCACGGCGCGCGGACAGCCGTTGCGCGTCAACCGAGCCCTGTGCGAGATGTTCGGCTATGGCGAGAGCGACCTGTTAGCGAGCAACGCCGGCGAGATCACCCATCATGACGACGTCGACAGCGACGCGGACCTGATCCGCCGGACGCTCGCCGGAGAGATCCCGGGCTATGAGATCGAGAAACGCTATATC
>JBEKRJ010000509.1:0-4341 GCA_049518835.1 Solirubrobacteraceae bacterium | reverse complement strand
CCCGACAGCGCGGGGTCCTCCTCGTGCAGCGCGATCACGCCGCCGCACAGGCGCTGATATTGCAGCGCCTTGCGCAGCATCCCGGCGGACACCACGGGCTTGCCGTCGTCGGTGAAGCCGAGCGCGCCCGCGTCGCGCAACTCGGCCATCTCGGTCAGCTCCTCGCCTTTGAGCCCGCGGGTGATCGCGGCGAGGAAGCCGACCGGCACCCGCGCCTGGCGCCGGGCGCCGTCGGTCAGCGAGCGCAGCACCGAGGCGTCGTCGACGACCGGCGCGGTGTTGGGCATCGCGATCACGGCGCCGAAGCCGCCGGCCGCCGCGGCCGCCGTGCCGCTGTCGAGGTCCTCCTTGTGCTCCTGGCCGGGGGTGCGCAGGTGGACGTGGGGATCGAAGAACGCTGGGAACGCATGCTTGGCGCCGGCGTCGACGACGTCGCCGCTGGCGGGAGGCGGGATCGAGCCCGGCGCGCCGAGCTCCGCCACGCGCCCGTTCGCGACGAGGACGTCGCAACGCTCATCGACGCCGGTGCCCGGATCGACGACGTGGGCGCCGCGGATCAGCAGCTCGGCGGGCGCGCCGGCGCGCTGATGCATGGCGATCGCGGCCATCTACGCCACCGCCGCCAGCGCGGGGACGCCGACGAGCAGCTCGTACAGCACTGCCATCCGCACGACCACGCCTGCCTTGACCTGGTCGCCGATCAGCGCCTGCGGGGAGTCGATCGCGTCCGCGGACAGCTCGACGCCGCGGTTGACGGGTCCGGGGTGCATCAGCAGCTGGCCGGGTGCCAGCCGCGCGGCCGTGATCTGGTAGCACGCAGCGTATTCGCGCAGCGACGGGATGTATGAGTCGCGCATCCGCTCGTGCTGCATCCGCAGGACATAGACGACATCGGCTCGCTCGATTCCGTCTAGCGTCGCGGTCGAGCTGCAGCCGAGCGCGTCGATCTCCCGCGGCAGCAGCGTCGGCGGCCCGCATACGGTGACGTGCGCGCCCATCCGCCCGAACGCGAGGATGTTCGAGCGCGCCACCCGTGAGTGCAGCAGGTCACCGACGATCCAGATCCGGGCGCCGTCCAGCGACCCGAGCGCCCGCCGCAACGTGAACACGTCAAGCAGCGCCTGGGTCGGATGCTCGTGCTTGCCGTCGCCGGCGTTGACCACGGCGGCGGACGTCCAGCGCGCGACGAGTTGCGCCGCGCCGACGTGCGGCGAGCGGATCACGATCGCCGCCGGGTCATACGCCGACAGCGTCTGCACCGTGTCCTTGAGCGACTCGCCCTTGTCGACGCTCGACCCAACCGAGCGGATGTTGACCACGTCGGCCGACAGCCGCTTGGCGGCGAGCTCGAACGACGAGCTGGTGCGGGTGCTCGATTCATAGAACAGGTTGACGACCGTCCGGCCGCGCAGCGCGGGAACCTTCTTGATCTCACGGCCCGCGACCTCGGCGAACGATTCCGCCCGGTCGAGGATCCGCTCGATCCCGGCGCGATCGAGATCGTCGATCGAGATCAGATGCTTCGCGATCATGGGTTCATGCCGCCTCTCGGTTGCGCTCGCCGGCCGGGCCGATCGTGACCTCATCGAAGCCGTCGACCTCCTCGACGCGGACGTTGACGCGCTGGTCGCGCGAGGTCGGGAGGTTCTTGCCCACGTAGTCCGGCCTGATCGGCAGCTCGCGGTGGCCGCGGTCGACGAGCACCGCGAGTTGCACGCGGGACGGACGGCCGTAGTCGAAGATCGCGTCGATCGCGGCTCGCACCGTTCGCCCCGTGTATAGAACGTCGTCGACGATCACGATCGTGAGGCCTTGCACGGAGAACTCCAGGTGGGTCGCGTGCACGACCGGCGCGCTGCGGCGAATCGATAGATCGTCGCGGTAGAACGAGATGTCGACGTCGCCCAGGGGGACGACCGACTCGAGCAGCTCGCTGGTCAGCGTGTGCAAGCGCTTGGCGAGGTGGGCGCCGCGGCGGTGAATCCCCACCAGCGCGAGCTTCCCATCGGGGTTTTTCTCCACGATCTCGTGGGCGATCCGCACCAGCGTGCGGCGCATGTCGTCGTGGTCGAGCACGACCGTCCCGCCTGACAAGGTGTTGCTCCTTCCGGGTCTCGCTGGACCGGGTTAAAGGGGGCGACTCCCGCCAGCGTAGCAGCGGCCCCGGCGCGCCCCACGAGCCCGGCACCAATGGCCCCGGCGGCCCCGGCCCGATGCTCAGCGCTCGTCCGGCGCGCGGCGGTAGAGCACGTGCGGCAGGTCGACGTACACGATCTCGCGCTCGTAGCGAAATCCGGCCTTCGCCATCACGCGCCGGGACGCGACGTTGTGCGGCAGCGTGAAGGCGACGATCGAAGGCAGCCCGAGGTCTGCGAACGCGACCTCGACCGCGAGCAGCGCCATCTCGGTCGCGAGTCCCTCGCGCCAGCGCTCGGGCACGATCGCCCACCCCACTTCGACCTCGTCGGCACCGGTCGCCCGCGTCCACTGCAGGCCGCCGCGCCCGACCATCGCCCCGCCGGCGCGGTCGCGAAGCAGCCACATGCCAAAGCCGTGGCGCTCCCAGTGCTCGATCTTCGCCGCCAGCAAAGCGCTCACCTCGGTCACCGTCGGCCCCCCCGGCCGTGGCCACGTCATCGGCGCGACGCGCGGATCGCGCAGCAGCCCCGCGAGCTCGTGCTCGTGCTCGCGGCGCAGGCGCTCGCAAACCAGCCGCTCGGTCTCGATCCGCTCGAGCGTGCGGGTGCTCACTGCGAACCGTCCACGGTCGCGCTCGCCGCTTCTGGCTCGGCTGCCGCGCGGCCATCCCAGCGCACCAGCTGAGGCGCGCCGCGTTCTGGAAACGGGATCTCGATCGCGTCGAAATCGCGCGGCAGCACCGTGCGCGGGAAGATCGCGCGGGCCTCGTCGCGCAACAGGCCAACAGGGTAACGCGTCGAGAAATGGTTCAGCGCCAGCAGGGCGACCTCCGCGTCGCGCGCGAGCGCGGCCGCCTGACCCGCGGTCGAGTGCCCGGTCTCCGCCGCGCGGTCGAGCTCCTCGTTGGCAAACGTCGCTTCGTGTACCAGTACGTCCGCCTGGTGGGCGGCGACCCGCAGCGCCTCGCACGGTCCCGTGTCTCCCGACAGCACGATCTTGCGACCGGCGCGAGCCGGCCCAAGGACCTGCTCGGGCCCCACTCCCCTGACGGTCTCGCCGTGCTGCACGCGGCCGAACTCCGGACCTGGAACCAGCCCGAGGCGCACGGCCACCTCGGGGTCGAACACGCCGGGGCGCGCCTGTTCGAACACGACGTATCCAAACGCCGGGACCCGGTGCGCGACCGCCACCGGGGCGACTCGGTAACCGTCGCGCTCCAGCACGTCGCCGCTCTCGAGCTCGACCAAGCGCAGGTCGAACGAGACCCTTCCGGCGGCGCGCAGCGCCAGCACGATCAGCTCGCGCAGCCCGCGGGGGCCGTGGACGGTCAGCGGCCGATCGCGGCCGCGCAGATCGAAGGTCTTCAGCAGGCCGGGCAAGCCGAGCCAGTGGTCCGCGTGCAGGTGCGTGATGAACACCTCGGTCAGGTCGGTCAGCCCGACCGAGGCGACGAGCTGGCGCTGCGTGCCCTCGCCGCAATCAAACAAAATCCGATCCGCGCCGCGCCGCAACAGCAGCGCCGGCAGCCCGCGCCGGGCGCTCGGAATCGAGCCGGCCGTGCCGGCGAAGAACAGCGACAGGTCCACGCCGACGAGTCTGTCAGTCAGCTCAGCGCAACGGGACCAGCTCGAAGCGCAGCTCGTCTGCGAGCACGTCCGCGATCCCGATCGTGTGGGCGGGCGCCCGCCGGCGGTCGGTGGGACTGCCGGGGTTGAAGATCTGAAAGCCGTCGGCCGTGCGCTCGTGCAGCGGCGCGTGCGAGTGGCCGAACACGACCGCATCGGCGCCGGCGAACCGGGCCCGCAGCCGTTCGAGCCTGCCTGCCGCGGGGCCCGCGTCGTGAATCACGGCGATCCTTGCCCAGCCGGCGCTGACGACCGCGCTCGCCGGCAGCATCGACCGCACGTCGGGATCGTCGACGTTGCCGTGCACGGCGACCACCTCCCCGTACCCGCGCAGCTCACGCAGCACCGACATCCCAACCAGATCGCCGGCGTGCACGATCAGGTCAGCAGCACGCAGCCGCTCAATGCAAGACTCCGGCAGGCGCCGGCCGCGACGCGGCATGTGGGTGTCGGAGATGATCGCGATCTGCACGGTAAGCTCGTTCGTCACGGTCCCCTAACCGAGCGCCCGTAGCTCAGGGGATAGAGCGTTCGCCTCCGGAGCGAAAGGTCGCAGGTTCAAATCCTGCCGGGCGCG
>JBEKRJ010000508.1:0-4350 GCA_049518835.1 Solirubrobacteraceae bacterium | reverse complement strand
GCTCGAACCCCGCGACTGAGCACGCTTCGGACCCTGCCGCGCGGCGCTGCTCGCCGCCCACGGCCCTCTCATCACCATCCACACATTCCGCCGCCGGTTCGCTCACAGAGCCGTTACCTTGCTGGCGCGGAGGAGTCGCTGCGCCATCGTCGGCTCCGGAACGAGGAACGCGCTGGCGAGCTCGGCGGTCGTCAGTCCGCCCAGCGTCCGCAGCGTCAGCGCGACCTGCGCCTCGAGTGCGAGCGCCGGATGGCAGCAGGTGAAGATCAGCTCGAGCCGCTCGTCGGGAAACTCGAGCTCTGCGATGTCGGGTGGTGGGTGGCTGTCGTTCATGTGCGTGAGCTCTTCGGCCTGGAGCTCGCCGGTCTTGGTAGCAAGCGTCTGTTCGCGGCGGATGCGGTCGATCGCGCGGCGCCGGCCGGTGGTGATCAGCCAGGCGCTGGGGTTGTCGGGTATGCCGTCGGCCGGCCAGCGTTGGGCGGCGATCGCATAGGCATCCTGCGCGGCCTCCTCGGCGCGATCGAAGTCACCGAGTAGCCCGATCAGGGTCGCCAGGACGCGGCCCCAGTGCTCGCGAAAGGCCCGCTCAAGTCGTTGCTCTAGGACCGGGACCAATCCACCACCACCGGGCGTATCTCAACGCAGCCCCCGACGGAGAGCGAGGGGATCTGCTTGGCCAGCTCGATTGCGGCGTCCAGATCGGCGGCCTCGATGGTGCAGAAGCCGTCGAGCGCCTCCTTGGTCTCCACGTAGGGGCCGTCAGCGATCAGCGTCTGGCGATCGACGATCCGCACGGTCGTCGCCGTCTCAGGAGGCTCCAGGTATTCGCCCGGCGTTACGCCGGGCGTCTGAACGAACCGGCCCCAAGCCGCCTGGAGACTCGCCTGCTCCTCGGCGGGAGCCGAGCGCCACTCGCGCGACCGGGCGTCCTGGTTGATCAGCACCACGTACTTCATCGGCGTCCTTTCGAGACAGGGATTCTGGCTCATAGACATAGACGAACGGGCCGGGCCCAGATCGACAGCTCCTCGCGGACACCGCACACAGCCGAACAGGTTCGCGGTCGGCGCGAGGAGATCTCCACGCCAGTCCGCCCCGCGCGGCCGTCGAGAGCCCGGACCAAGGGCCAGTGGTCGCGGTCGTGCGAACCCAGCCGCGAGCTGCTGTCGATTTTCGGCGGGCGTGTTCGTCTAGGTCGCACCAAGCCTCCAACCCGAAGGGAGCGTGCCCAGATGGCCGCGTATCTCGCCCCAGTCGCCAGGCCGAAGAGCTTGATGCTCAAGTTCTCGTACCACTACACCCGCAAGCACTTCGGGCAGGTCCCCGAGCCATTGAGCGTGTTCTGCGCGCGGATGCCCGCCGCGTTCACCCGGTTCTACCTCAAGAACGGGATGCTCGAGCGAAAGCTCGAGCTCCGCACCGACACGATCGTGCCGATCCGCGAGCAAGTCGCCAGCACGAACGGGTGCGGGTACTGGATGGATGCCAACCGGTGGTCGGCGATCAATAGGGCCGGCGTCGATGCCGGCAAGCTCGACGCGCTGGGGGACTACCGGACCAGCCCGCAGTTCAGCGAGCCCGAGCGGGCGGCGCTTCAGTTCGCCAGCGAACTGACCGAGGACCGGCACGTCAACCCGGAGACGTTCACAGAGCTCGCCCGGCATTTCTCCGAGCGCGAGATCTGCGAGATCGTATTCCTCGTCGCCTCAGAGCACCTCTACAACCTCAACAACCTCGGCCTGAACATCGGATCAGCCGGGATGTGCGAGACCAGCCTCGCCGCCTGAGGAAGCGGCCAGCGACGTTCGGGCCCGACCGCTCATTGCGTCGGCCGTGCTGTTGACCAACAACCAGAAGGGAGTTGACGATGTCGACCACCGATCGCAAGTCCACCGCGAAGGGCGCCCGGTTCACGGCTGAGGAGCGGGCGGCCATGAAGGAGCGCAGCCGCGAGTCCAGCAAACCGACCGGGGAGCCCGAGGTACTGGCCAAGATCGCCGAGATGCAAAAGTCCGACCGGGTGATCGCCGAGAAGCTTCACGCTCTCATCAGCGCAACCGCCCCCGGGCTCGCGCCGAGGACGTGGTACGGGATGCCCGCCTACGCCAACAAGGAGGGCAAGGTCGTCTGCCACTTCCAGCCCGCCGAGAAGTTCAAGACCCGCTACGCCACCCTCGGGTTCAGCGACCGGGCGAACCTCGACGACAGCGACATCTAGCCAGTCAGCTTCGCCATCAACGAGATGACCAGCGACATCGAGACACGGATCACCGCGCTGGTCAAGCGCGCCGTCAGCTGACATCGCACCCGCTAACAACGAGAACAAGCCGACCACGATCCCGAAGGCCCACAGAGCATTGCCGGCCCACCGCCACGTCCGACAGCTGCTCTGCGGCCTCGGGATCTCCTGGCGTGACACCCGCTTTCACCACGTGGCAGACACGCGCGGTTCGGGTGAACTGATGCCCTCCTTTGCGCTGAAAAGTGCGCTCGACGCGCTCGACGCCGAGTTCGGCGTGCCCGGTGCTAGCCAGGAGTCCGGACATTGCAAGCATCAGAGCAGCAGCCACATCGCTGGCGGCGCTGCCCTACCGGACTAAACCGGCCATGCCGGTGCGGGCCGCCAGGCTCGTCCATCTCTGCCGCGGGGATCGCGCGGATCGCGCAGCGCCTATGCACCGATGCTCGGCTTTGCCTCATCGCCGGCGGCGCCTCGGCGCTCGGGTTCGGGCGATAGGACAAGCGAGCGGCCGGCCTGACTCGTCGGCGCCGGCGCCCTCGACGGGAGAGCGCCGGCGCCAGCTGCCCGATAGCGAGCGTCCGCAGATTTGGGCGTCTTGCTTCTCGCCGAAACCAGGGCGCGCAAAGGGGCGTGCAAAATGTGGCTCTCTCGGCATGGATGTGGTCAGTGTCATTCGATTGCTGGGGCGTGTAGTTCGTGCGGGAGGTGAAGGGTGGTCGGCCCGCAGGTGAGCATCACGAGCGCGAGTGCGACCTTGGCGAAGTGAAATCCGTAGGCGCGGCGGGTGATCAGGCGGACCTTGCCGAGGCGGGGACAGACAACACGCTGGCGACGGCAGCGAACTTCAAGGCGCCAGCTGCCACGTTCGAGCAAAACCAGGCCCGCCTTGCCTCCAACACGCGCCCGCGCGCGCACGAGCCGGGTGGCGCGGGGCGCGAGGATCGACGAGGCGGTGGCCGGCGCGCTGCTCGACGCGCTCACGCCCGCTGGGGTCAAGGCCGCCCTGCAAGCCGCCGAGTCGCTCGAGCAAGACCACGACGCCGCGCTCTCACAGTGGCGCCTGCAGGTCGAGCGCGCTCGCCGAGGCGGAGGCCGAGCTTGAGCTGCGTGAGCGCCAGCGCCAGCGCACGCTCACCGGCCAGGAGCGCGAGCAGGCTGCTTCAGATCGGTTCTAACCTCGGCCGCGTGTGGTCGGCGCCGGCCACCACCGACCACCACCGACCGCGATCGCAAGCAGCTCATCCGCTGCCTGATTGAGGAGGTGATCGTCGATCTCGACCGTCAGGAGCGTCGCGCGACGCTGACCGTGCGCTGGCAGGGCGAGGCGCTCACTGAGCTGGCCGTGGCGCTCCCCAAACCGCAGCCCGCGATCCGCACCGACGAGGACACGATCGCGCTGCTGGAGCGGCTCGCCGCCCACTATGACGACGCGACAATCGCCGCGATCCTCAACCGCCAAGGCCGCCGCTCGGCCACCGGCGAGCGGTTCACCCAGCTCAGCATCCGCGGCCCGCGCCGCTATCGCGCCATCCCCGCCCACAAGCCGCCGGCCGAAGCGCCCGATGGCGAGCTGCTGCCCGTCGCCAAGGCCGCCGAGCAGCTCGGCGTCGCGCCCTCCACGCTCCATCGCTGGCTGCAGGCCGGGTTCATCGCCGCCGAGCAGGACACCCCCGGCGCCCCCTGGCGGATCCGCGTCAACGACCAGCTACGCGCACTGTTCGTCGAAAACTCACCACCCGGGCGTTGGTCTCGACGGTGTGGGCGACGTTGACGGGCGATGCGTCGGGGCGGGTTGGAGCTTGACTTCGCCGTTGACCCAGCATCCTGAACTCCACTCTCTTATTGCAAACAACCGGCTGCTCCACGCTAGGGCGCGACGGCGACGCTGTGAATAGTTCAAGCCGAGCGGACGACGGCGATCATCGAGATCCGCACCGAACCAACTTTCGAGCTTGCCGGGGTTCGATCTAACTACTAAGCACTGCTTAGGAACGGCCGCTCGCACTGGCCCCACCGCGGACGCTTGAAGTGGCCCCACTTCGCGTCTGTTGGTGTTGATGGTGATGATGGCGGATGCCCCGGTGGAAGGGCTGACCGTGGGTTGCGTG
>JBEKRJ010000507.1:0-4351 GCA_049518835.1 Solirubrobacteraceae bacterium | reverse complement strand
GCCGGCCGTCGCTGCTGCGGGCGCGCGTCGAGGGCTCGGTCGAGCGGGTGCAGCGGGTGCTGGTCGGCGGTCGCGCGGTGGTCGTGGCGCGTGGCGAGTACCGGTTGCAGTGAGCTGCTCGGCGGCGGGTTGCTGAGTTACCGGGCCCTGTTGTGGGCGTGGTCCGGGAGTGAGATACTCGGCCGGCGTTGATATCGCACCAATCCGGGAGGTAAATCATGTCCGAGCCGGATCATGTCCTCGTCGTCGCCCACCAGACCGCGGCGACAGCGGGGCTGCTGGAAGCCATTCGCGAGCGCTCCCAGCGCGGGCCGGCAAAGTTCCACCTCGTCGTGCCGCGCCACCCGCACGGCATGCACAAGGTCGTCGACCCCCAGGACACCGGCGACGAGGAGGCCAAGCAGGTCCTCGACGAGGCGCTACCGAAGCTGTCGCAGGCAGCGGGGCAGCAGGTCACCGGGAGCCTCGGCGACCCCGAGCCGCTGATGGCAATCCACGACGCCGTCAACCTCGGCCAGTACGACGAGATCATCATCTCGACGTTGCCGCGCCGGGTCTCGAGGTGGCTGAAGCTCGATCTCGTCAGCAAGGCGCGCGGGCTCGGCCTGCCGGTCACGCACGTCGAGGCGGCGAGCAAGGCGCCCGCCGAGATGGCGGAGGTCGGCAGCTGACGCGCTTCGCTGGCTGGACGACGGGCGGTGAGATCTCGACCGCGCGGGCGCGGGTCCTTATGACGCGAGCGTGGCGGTGACCGAGATCTCGACGCCCGCCAGCGCGCGTGAGATCGGGCAGTTCTTGCCCGCATCGGCGGCGGCCTGGGCGAACGCGTCCTGATCGATCCCGGGCACGCGCCCGGTGACGGTCAGCTGCGAGGTGGTAACGGTTGGCGCCCCGTCGCGCTCGTCGAGCGTGACCTCGGCAGTGACGTCGAGGTGCTCGGGCGGAGTGCCCGCCTCCGTCAGCCCGTGCGAGAGCGCCATCGAGAAGCAGGACGAGTGCGCGGCGGCGATCAGTTCCTCGGGGCTGGTCTTGCCGTCCGAGCGTTCGGTACGCGACGCCCACGTCACCGGCAGCTCGCCCAAGCCGCCGCTCGCGCCGGTGACGGCGCCGTTGCCGTGCGCCAGGTCGCCGTCCCAGGATGTGCTCGCTGTCCGTTGTGCAATCGCCATGTCTGTCGTCTCTCCTCGTTGGTCCGTCAGTGGTGTTCGATCACGCGATCGATCAGCCCGTACTCGACCGCCTGGTCGGCCTTGAAGAAGCGGTCTCGCTCCATGTCGACGTGCACCTGCTCGACCGGCTGGCCCGTGTGCTGCGCGTAGATCGCGTCGATCCGCGCCCGCGTGTTAAGGATCTCACGCGCGTGGATCTCGATGTCGGTGGACTGTCCCTCGAACCCCGCCGATGGCTGGTGGATCAGGATCCGGCTGTTTGGCAACGAGAACCGCTTGCCCTTCGCCCCGGCGGCCAGCAGCAGCGATCCCATCGACATCGCGATCCCGATGCAGATCGTCTGGATCTGGGGCTTGATGAACTGCATCGTGTCGTAGATCGCGAGCCCCGAGTAGATCGAGCCGCCGGGAGAGTTGATGTAGATCGAGATGTCCTTGTCGGGATCCTGTGACTCGAGGTGCAGCAACTGGGCCACGATCAGGTTCGCGATCGTGTCGTCGATCGGGCTGCCGAGGAACACGATCCTTTCGTTCAACAGGCGGCTGTAGATGTCGAACTCTCGCTCGCCACGCGCGGTCCGTTCAATCACCATCGGGATCAGGGGCATGGACGTAACCCTACGGCACGACGACCGCGGTGCCCTCGAAGCGCCCCGCGCGCAGGTCCGCGAGCGCCTCCTCGGCGCGTTCGAGCTGATAGGTCGTCACGGTCGTGCGCACCGGCACCTTCGGCGCCAGCGCGAGGAACTCCTCGCCGTCGCGTCGCGTCAGGTTGGCGACCGAGCGGAGCGTGCGCTCGTGCCACAGCAGCTCGTAGGGGAACTGCGGGATGTCCGTCATGTGGATCCCCGCGCAGACGACGCTGGCGCCGGGGGCGAGGTGTGACAGCGCTTGGGGGACGAGCTCGCCGGCGGGGGCGAAGATGATTGCGGCGTCGAGCTGCTCGGGCGGCGCGTCGGTGCTCGCGCCGGCCCACGTCGCGCCGAGCTCGATCGCGAACTGCTGCGTGCGCTGGTCGTCGGCGCGCGTGAATGCGAACACGCGCCGTCCCTGGAACACGGCCACCTGGCAAATCATGTGCGCCGCGGAGCCGAAGCCGAACAGCCCCAGCCGCTCGCCGTCGCCCGCGAGCCGCAGCGCGCGGTAGCCGATCAGCCCGCCGCACAACAGCGGCGCCGCCTGATCGTCGGTGAGCTCGTCGGGCAGCAGCAGGCAGAAGCGCTCGTCGGCGACGGTCAGCTCGGCGAACCCGCCGTCGATGTCGCGGCCGGTGAAGCGCGCGTGCTCGCACAGGTTCTCGCGGTCGCTGGCGCAGTAGCGGCAGTCGCCGTCGGTCCAGCCGAGCCACGGGACCCCGACCCTGCGCCCGTCGTCGGTGCGCCCGACGATCTGGTGCCCGAGCACGACCGGCAGCTTCGTCGCCTCGATTTCGTGGTCGCGCAGGTGCAGGTCCGTCCGGCACACCGCGCATGCGCCGACGCGCAGCAGCAACTGGCCTGGGGCGGGGGTGGGGTCGGGGAGGGTCGCCGCTCTCAGTGGCGCTCCCTGGCGGTCGAGGAGGATCGCGCGCACGGCGTCGTTCTCAGGCGACTGCACTCAGCCGATCAGACGACGGCGTCCAGCCACGCGCGGCGGCTCGTGTGCACCGGCTCGGGCTCGCCCGTCCGCAGCTCGTCCCTGATCTCTTGCAGCGTCCCGAAGCGCTCCGCGACGACGTCGTGCTGGTGGATCGTCTCGAGGTTGACCTGGCGCGCCGACACGAACGCGCGATCGTCGAGCCCGGGAAAGGCGTCGATCACGCCGCGAATCATGTGGCGCACGCAATCCTCGACGAAGCGCGGACGGCGATGCGCCTTCTCGACGACGTGCGCCTCGTCGGAGCGCTTCATCAGCTCGTAGATCTCCGACGACATCGAGTGCTCGACGATCTCCAGCAGCGTCCCCGCGTCGATCTCGTCGTCGCACAGCTCGGTGCAGCCGATGTGCAGCGTGCCGAGCCCGCGCTGGTTGTGGGTCGCGACGGGCACGGCCTCGAGGATCTGCTCGACCTGCGCGGCGTCGAAGCCCTGGTCGAGCAGCCGCTCGCGCGCGGAGCCCGCGATCAGCTGCTGCGCGCACGGGCAGGCCGTGATCCCCTGCGCGGTGACGCCGATCAGGCGGCGGGTGCCGAGCTCCGTGCTGATCGCCGAGCCGTGCAGCGTGTACAGCTCCTGCGTGAGGATCTGGGAGACCGGCGCTGCCTTGTGCTCGGGGAACCGGGCCTCGACGCTGACCTCGGCGCGGCGGGCGCGCTGGCGCGCGCGCACCAGCGTCGCGATGTGCTCGGCCAGGGTCTCGACCTTGAACGTCGACTCGCCGAGGACGACATCGTTGATCGCGTCGTTGACGACCTCCTCGAAGCGCGACATGTGCGCGCCCTTCTGGTTGGGGCCGAGCGCGACGACGCACTCAAAGCGCGCCGAGAACAGCTGCTCGGCGCCGTTCTGGCGAATTCTGATCACCTTTTCGACGCCAGTGACGCCGACGCGCGAGAGGCTCAGCGCGACGGCCGGCGACTGCGACTGGACGTCGACGAGGGCGTTCGTGGAGGGGCGACCAACAGACATGCGCCGCTTAAGAGTAAACGGGCGCGACCGTCGAGCCCGTTGCGGCCCTGGACAATGCGGCGGTTTGTGGTATCACTCCGCCGGCGCCTAGCGAGAGAAGAGAGAGGATCGCCCGGCAAACCGGGCGAGGGAATGTCGAATATGGAGGAGCTCAGGGGCCGTGAGCGATGAGGGTATGGTGCTTTTGACGGACGAGGCTCCGATCGTCGAGCTCGACGAGTTGCGGCCGCTGATCGCCGAGGGTCACGAACGTGGATTTCTGACCTTCGAGCAGATCGCCGGCTGCCTCGAGGAGATCGAGGTCACCAAGGAGCAGGTGCAGGAGCTGCACGCGTACCTCGACGAGCAGGGGATCGACGTCGTCGAGTCTGACGGGCGGCCGGCGAAGTCGGAGGCGGGCAGCGTCGAGGCCAACGCCGCCGCCGCCCGCGAGCCGCAGCCCGACCAGCGCAAGAAGGTCGAGCTCGACCTGACCGTCGAGCCGAGCCTCGACTCGCTGCGGCTGTACCTGCGCTCGATCGGTCGCGTCCACCTGCTGACAGCCGAGCAGGAGGTGATGCTCGCGAGGCGGATCGA
>JBEKRJ010000506.1:0-4352 GCA_049518835.1 Solirubrobacteraceae bacterium | reverse complement strand
GTCCGGCCCGCGCCCAGGAACTCCAGGAGCGCCCCATTGATCTCGTCCTGCGCACGCAGCCGTGGCCTCACGACTACCGCTGCGCGTGCGAGGGGGCACACCGTGCCCCCTCGCTCAGAAGGCTCGCCGCGACGATCGGCGGAGGGCGGAGGGCGTTCCGTCGACGCCAAACGTCGGGCTCATCGTTGCGGGCCACGCAGACAGCCCGCCCAAAGGTGCGCGGAGTTCTGGTTTTCGTTTGCGCGCGAGCTCTCGCTTTCAACGGGGGCCGAGCGTCCGACGGCCCGCCGGCGAACTCATGCATTCGTTGTACGTGAACACGCCCATGGCCGGATGCCGTTCGGCGGAGCGGCTCGAAATGGCGCGTCAGGCGGGATCAGGGGCGATTGCGCAGGCCGGCGTCCAGCTCGCGGCCGAGAGCCAGCACGACGCCCGGCTTTGAAGCGGGTCGAGCCGTGGCGTGGTCGCGTGCGCGGCGCGGGCTAACCGGATCGGGCGCCGGGCGCTCTTGGGCGGCTCCGGCGAGCGCGGTTGCGGAGCGTTTCGGCTGCAACGGCCTGCGTGCGAGTCGCGGGGAGCGCGTGCTCGGCCGCCTTGAGTAGGCCGATCTCCTGTTGCAGTTCGGCGAGGTGTTCTTCGATGCGCTCGGCGAGCGCGGGGATGGTCATCGCGCCGAGGGTAGCGACCGGTCAGAACGCGTCGCAGCGCTGCGCGTTACGACCGCATCGTCGCCAAGGCGGTCGCCAGCTCGTTGGCGCGGCCAGGCGCAAAGCGGTCGTCCGCTGCGTTATCGCGGACGGCTGCGCTTGGGCGATTGCGAGCGTCTCCGGAATGCCGCTTGTGGTAGCTCACTGGAGTCGGAGCCGATCATCAGCAAGCGGTCTCGGAGCTCCGAGGACCTTCCCGTCAGGCGCTTGCTGGCGCGCGTCGGTCCGGCTAACGCCGGAAGCGTAGGCTTCTGCAATCGCCGCGGAGCGGCAATCTGGCCGGCGCGGGCCCGCCGGCTTCTGAGATTGCTCAAAACGGGCAGCGAGGACCCGGCTGCTGGCTTTGTCCGAGAGCGGATGTCTTGAGCGCCGCGATACCGGGTCCTCACACTATTGCTGCTTCGTGAATGCAGCCATTTCAAACATCTGGTCCGCACTGCTCCGTGTAGCCCGATCGAGCCACGTCGCACGCGCGGCACCTCGGCCGAGACTGCCGGGTCTCGCGAAAGCGACAGTTCTGCCCTCGGAGGCGTCGGAGAGTTGTCTTGACATGCGCTGACGGAACGGATAATGATGCGGATCACGGGATCATCAGAGGAACGCGATACGCCCGGCTCTGGCGCTGCGCCTATCTCGGAGGGCGAAAGGGAAGCTCAGCTCGCTGCTGATGGCGCACGTCGTGACCCGTACCCGGTACGGGCCAAGCACCTACTGAAGGCGCGTGGTGTGTGGGCGATCCCGGTGATCGTCGGCTCGATCCTCCTGGTGCTAGTGACCGTGTTCTACGTCGGCTCGGTCGTGAACCCGGTCGGTCATCTGCGCGGATTGCCGGTATCGATCGTCAACGAGGACGCGGGCGCGAGCGTCGGGCCGCGGCACGTCGACCTCGGGGCCCAGCTGCAGTCAGGACTGACCAGTTCGCGGACCGTCTCGACCCTGCTGTCCCTCACCCCCGAGCGACTGCAAGCGGCGGAAAGCCGGATGGACCAAAACGGCGCCTACGCCACCGTCGTGATCCTCCCCGACTTCACCGGTTCGCTGCTCTCGCTAACCGGGCTTCGCGTGCCCGCGGGAGCGTCTGCCGGCAAGCCCACAGTCCAACTGCTCGCCAACCAGCGGGCCGGCACCGTCGGCGTCGAGCTGGCCGACGGCGTCCTCGCGCCGGCGATCGCGGCGGCCTCACAGCGGATCGGCCACCAGCTCCTGGCCGCGGCCCGCCCAGCGCCGCCGGCTGGCTCGGCGACCGCCGCGGTGCTGGCTGATCCGATCACGTTCACCAGCGTCGACTATCGGCCGCTGCCCTCGCACTCCGCGCTCGGACTGAGCGCGTTCTACATCGCGCTGTTGGCGCTCATGTGCGGCTTCCTGGCCGCCACGATCATCAACGCCACAGTCGACGCCGCCACCGGATACGCCACCACCGACATCGGTCCCAAGTGGCGTCAACGAGCACCGCTGCCAATCAACCGCTGGCACACGCTGCTGACCAAGTGGGCGATGGCGCTCGCCATTGCCGGACTGCTTACCGGGCTCGTGCTGATAGTCGCGGCCGGCGTCCTGGGCATGGACGCCCCGGACGCAGGCTACCTGTGGCTGTTCACCTGGCTCTGTGCCGCCAGCGTCGCCGCCGGCACCCTCGTGCTGTTTGCGATCCTCGGGACCCAAGGACAACTCCTCGCCCTGATCCTGTTCGTCTACCTCGGGCTCGCTTCCGCCGGCGGAACCGTGCCACTTCAAGCACTCCCGAGCTCCCTCAAGCTCGTCAGCGAAATCGAGCCGCTACGCCAAATCCTGTCCGGCACCCGCTCCATCCTCTACTTCGGAGCCGCCGGCAACGCCGGCCTCACCCGAGGCATCATCGCCGCCACCGCAGGACTGCTTTTCTGGCTCGTGCTCGGAGCCATGGTCGTGAGGTGGTATGACCGCAAAGGACTGTACCGACTCCAGCCCGACCTTCTGGCCTACGTGCAGCTATCGGTCAGCGCATACCACGCTCAGGCACAACCACAGCCCCAGCCTGCAGACCACGGCACACGAGCTCCGGAAGCCTGAGAAACGAGAACCGCGACCTCTGCCGATCAGACCGCTGGCCTGATCGAAACCTGCAACAGCCGCCAGTCTAAGCGGACTTCTGCCGCGCCGCCCGCGGAGCAGTGTCGATCGGACAGCCCCATCCGCGCGATGCAGCAGCGCTCGCGCGTGACTGCTTAAGGCGTCAAACAGCAGCCCCGGCGGCTGGATCGAGCCGGGCTGATGCTGCTGCTACGGAACGAGGCTGTTGCGCAAACCATTCAAATACTCACTGGCCTAATGAGGGTGGAAGACGGTGTCCAATTACGTCCTTGAATGAGCCTCTTCATTGCAGGCCGACACGGGTGTCATCAGCACGTGTTATCCCACCGACCAATTGATGCACCGGGTTTCTGATCGGTTTGTGCAACAGCCTCGAACGGGAGCAGGAGCGTCGCGACCGCTGGCCGGGGGCGGCCGAGCGCACTGCTGGAATCGTTCCAGAGGAGCAACGTCGGATGGCCCGATCGGGTCAATCGGATTGCTGCAACTAGCCCGATGCAGCTGCCTGGGTCCAGCAGGTCCATCGCCAGCGCGTGCGAGAACGGGGCGTGCCTGGGCGGCCGGCTGAGGCCCGACGAGCGCGGCCGGTCAGCGGCGAGTGTGCTGGCTTAGATGGGCGTAGTGGGCGGGTCGACGAGGGGGCTGATCGCGTCGAGCAGTTCCTCGATGTGGTGATCGAGGAGCAGTTCCTCGCGTCGCAGGTCCTCGCCTGCCATCGCCCGCGCGCGGTCTGGCTGTCGGTGCTGCGGCCGATGATTATTCGTCCCGTCATCGGCGGGGTGGTCGCGTGGCTGCGTTCCCGCATATGCTCGCAGCACATGTTTGTTCGCGATTCACCCGACCCGTTGCCTTGGTCGGATGCTTCGGTTGGGGCGCTACTGGTCCAATAGCGTGTTTGTCAACGCGTCGATTCCTGAGAGTCTGGCGGCGAGTTCGTCGCTGAGCTCGTAGCGGGCGGCAAGCGCGGCTGGGGCCGTGTAGCTGAGCTTGGATTGGTTCCCATCGGCCCAGACGAGCACCTTGAGTGGCAGGTCCAGCGCCGCGAGCGGCGCGGCCTGCATCACGGGAGTGCCTGCTTGTGGACTGCCGAAGATCAGCACCTTGGTGTCGCGGAGCTCAAGCCCTGAGGCTTTGGCCTCGCCGCTGTGGTCGATCACGGCGAACAGCTTCATCCCTTTGGCTGCGACGAGGTCGGACAGGCGGGCGACGGTATCCGCCACCGACCAGGGACTGAGCTTGGTGACCACCTGATCCGCTGGGTCGTCTGATCGGGTTGCGTTTGCGCTCAATGCCACTCGCTCCCTTCTCGGTCTTGATTCATATGGTGTGGCTGCCGGATCTTTATCACCGTTTGGCGAGCGTGCCTATCTCGACAGCCTCCGGCTTCCTATGCTGCTGGCAACCGATCTTGCGCAAGCACAAAGCACTTGACGGCGACTAATCCGGAGAAGTAGGGTGGGCGCGACACGGGTCAGCCGCCGCCCACATCCGATTGGGGGCTGAGGGATCGTTGAGACATTCAGCATTGTCACGGCCGTCGCGATCGCTGCTCAGGCGCTTGCGCTGATCGCG
>JBEKRJ010000505.1:0-4355 GCA_049518835.1 Solirubrobacteraceae bacterium | reverse complement strand
CTGGCCGCGCACCGAGACGTCGAGTGACGCGGTCGGCTCGTCCAGCACCAGCAGCTTCGGATCGACGGCCAGCGCGCGGGCGATTGCCACTCGCTGGCATTCGCCGCCGCTCAGCTGCCGCGGATAACGTTCGGCCAAGGACTGGCTCAGGCCGACCTGCGCGAGCAGATCCTCAGCGGCGCGGGTCCGCGCTGCCCGTCCGAGGTCGGTGTGGATCCGCAGCGGCTCGTCGACCGTCTGGCGGACGGTCATCCGCGGGTTCAGCGATGCCGGCGGATCCTGGAAGACCATCTGGATGTCGCCGTAGAACCGCCACACCGAACGTTTGCGGACCGCGCTGAAGTCGTGTCCGGCGAGCGTGATCTGGCCGTGGGTGGGCTCGACGAGGCGCGCTATGCAGCGTGCCACGGTGGACTTGCCGGACCCGCTCTCGCCGATCAGCGCCACGGTCTCGCCGGCGTTGATCTGCAGTTCGACACCGTCGACGGCGGTCAACACCGCGCCCCGCCCGTGCGAGCGCACCGGAAACTGCTTGACCAGCCCGGAGACCTGCAGCAGCGACTCGCTCATCTCCCCCCGCCTCCGATCCTACTCGACTCCAGCAGCTGTGCCGTATACGGATCCGCGGGCGCCGTCATGACCTGCTCGGTGGGCCCGGTCTCGCGTACGCGTCCGGAGCGCATCACGACTATCTGGTCACAGGTCTGGGCGACGACGCCGAGGTCGTGGGTGATCAGGCACGTGGTCATCGCTCGCGTGCGTCCGAGCTCGACGATCAGGTCGAGGATGTCGGCCTGGATCGTGACGTCGAGTCCGGTGGTCGGCTCGTCGAGGATCAGCAGCGCCGGCTCGCAGGCGAGGGCGAGCGCGATCTGGATGCGCTGTGCCGTCCCGCCCGACAGCTCGTGCGGGTACTGGCGCAGCCGGCGGCGCGGCTCCGATACGTACACGCTCACCAGCAGCTCCTCAGCCACCGACAGGGCTGCCTTCTTCCGCAGCCCGCGATGCAGCTGCAGCACGTCGGTCAGCTGCGAGCCGACCGTGAAGACCGGGTTGAGCGCGGCGCGCGAGTTCTGGAAGACCATCGCGATCTGCGAACCGCGAACCGCACGGAGGGCCTGCTCGTCGTCGGTCGGCAGCGTCCGGCCCTCGAACGCGATCGTGCCGCTGGTCCGCTGGAACGCGCGCGGCGTCAGCCCCAGGACCGACAGCATCGTCAGTGATTTGCCGCTGCCGGTCTCGCCGACGATCGCGGTCATCGTTCCCCTACCGACGCTGAAGCTGACCCCTTCGAGGATCGGGGTGTAATCGGCGGATGTCGAGCGGAAACCGCCCGTGAGGTCTGCGATCTCAAGGATGCCGCCGCTTGTGGAAGCGCCCGTCGCAGGTGTCGGGGCGGTCGTCATCTCAGTGGCCATGTCGCGCGAGGTCGTCGTCGGAGATGCCATCGCCAATCAGGTGCAGCGCGGCGGCCAGGAGGAAGATCCCGAGGCCGGGGAAGAACGAGATCCACCACTGGCCGGAGACGATCCCGCTCTCGCCGCCGGCGATCATCGAGCCCCACTCGACGGAGCCCGGCTGGATCCCGAGGCCGATGAACCCGAGCGCACCGACCGTGCTGACGACCCATGACGCGTTGATCGCGGCATAGGCGAACAGCGGTCGGGTGCTGTTCGGGACGAGATGACGGAACAGCACTCCCAGCGGACGGTGTCCAATCATCCTCGCGGCCTCAGCGAACTGCCAGTTCTTCTTGCTGAGAATCTCGGCCCGGGCCAGCCGGACGTAATCAGGCAACGGGATCAGCGCGACCACGAGGATCACCGGCAGCACGCCTCGGCCGACCGTCGACAGCACCAGCATCGCCAGCAGCAGCGCCGGGAACGACTGCAGCACCTGCAGCATCCGCAGGGTCAGACGATCGAGGAAGCCACCGTAGAAGCCGATGAGCGACCCCCATAGCGTGCCGACGATCAGCGCCAGCACGATCACCGCGACGGTGATCCCGACATCCGTCGTCGTCGCCCGCAGCGTGCGGGAGAAGATGTCGGCGCCGGTCGCGTCGGTGCCGAACAGGTGGCTCCAGCTGGGCGCCTGGTTGAATGCGCCGGTGGCCTCGGCGGTCGGCGAGTACGGCGTCCAGATCAGCGACACGATCGCGACGAGCGCGAACAGCGCGACGATCAGGATGCCCACCCGAAGCGAGATTGAGCGGCCACCCCGCTTGGTCGACGGCAGGACGGCGGAGAACGCGGCCGTTGGGCTCGGGAAGCTCATGACCGCACCCGCGGGTCGACCACGACGTACAGGGCGTTCATCGCCTCGTAGACCAGGACGTAGAGGATCGCGGCGTACAGGACGAACCCCTGGATCGCCGGAAAGTCCGACGTCTGGATCGCATGCAGCGCGTAGTTGCCGACGCCCGGCCAGCTGAAGATCCCCTCGACCAGCACGGAGCCGGCCATCGTGTAGCCGATGATCCCGGCCAGGATCGTGATCACCGGGAGCAGCCCGTTCTTCAGCGCGTAACGGAACCAGATCCGGCGCTGGCTGAAGCCGAGCGCGCGGGCGGCCCGCACGTAATCGGACTTCAGCGCCTCCAGCATCGAGGTGCGGACGACCTTGAAGATCGGTGCCGCTAGGCCGAAGCCGAGTGTGACGACGGGCAGCACGAGCTGCAGGGCAGCCTGCCAGGCGGTCGACCACTGTCCCGCGAGGATCGCGTCGATCACGTAGAGGCCGGTGAAGGTGGGCGGCGGGGCGGTGCCCAGCGGCAGCCGGCCGATCGGTCCGGGAAGCACGCCGAGTACGGTGAAGAACACCCAAAGCAGCATCAGCCCGACCCAGAACTGCGGCAGGGCCATGAAGCCGATCGCGAAGAAGCGGCTGATGCGGTCGAACGAGCGCTCATGCCAGACCGCTGCCAGCACGCCACCCAGAATCCCCGCCGTGAGCCCGACGATCAAGGAATACACCGCCAGCTCGGCGGTGGCGGGAAGCCGGTTGAGCAGGTCCGAAGTCACCGGGCGTCCGGTTTGGAACGAGACGCCGAGGTTGCCGTGGAGGAGCTGCGAGAGGTAGCGGAGGTACTGGTGCACGACTGACCCGTTGAGACCGAGCTGGGCTCTGATCTTGGCCCGGGCGACGGCCTCCGCGGCCGGGCTGGTGAAGCCGTTGCCCGCGGCGCCGAGATAGAGGTTGGTCGGGTCGGGCGCGAACACGCGCGTGACGAGAAAGGTCACGGTGACGACACTCAGCACCACGGCCACCGAGCCGGTCAACCACCGAGCGGCGCGCACCGGCCAGCGCCACGCGCGCGTCGCGTGCACGGACCACTTGGGCGGCTGGCTGACCGCCGGCTGATCGGCGACGTTGATCACTGCGCCGGCTCCCCGACTACGACCGGCCCGGCAGCCGTGCGCTCGACCGCGTCGACCACCCGCGGGTCCACCAGCTGTGGGTAGCCGGCCTCGGATACGGTCAGTCCGCGGCCCGACAGGATCCCGACCCAGCGGTCGAGTGCCGCCGGTTCGATCCGGACTCCGGACCAGGTTCCGTTGGCAGCCATCGTCTCAGCTGCTCCGAGTAGCGCCGCGCGGGGGCCGTCCGGCCACTGCGCGTTGATCACGGTGGACGGGTCGGCGCCCGCCGACAGTGCCGCCATCGCCTCGCTGATCCCCCCCATCAGGGCCACCAGCCGTGGCTGGAGCTCGTCGAGCCGCGCGCGCTCGGTGTAGTAGACGCTGTTGGGCATCGGTCCGCCGACGGCGGCCAGCCAGCACGCGGCGTGCCCGGTCTTGGTCAGCTCCAGCGACTTGGTGGTGAGCGGATCGGCGATCAGCGCGTCGCCCAGGCCGTGCTCGAAGAGCTCGACCAGCATCGCCGTCGAGAGGTCCCGGACGAACTTGACGCTCGCCGGATCGAAGCCGTGCTCGCGCATCACGCCGGCAGTGAACTCGTAGGGGGCGGTACCACCGGCCCCGGGGGCGAGCACCGTCTTGCCGCTCAGCCAACTCCAGCTGAAGTCGGAGATCGGCTCGCGCGTGACGATCGCCATCGGAAAGCGCGCATTGAGCTGACCGACCGCCACCAACTCCCGGCCCGCGCCGGCGTACATCGCGGGCACCCAGACGCCGCCGAGGACGAGGTCCGCCCCGCCTGTCGCCAGATCCTCGAGCGTCTGCGTCCACGGATCCCTGGCCCACGCCTGCACCTCCAGCCCGCGGCGGGCGAACGCGCCGGTCGCCGTCGCGTAGTACTCGGGCAAGTAGTTGATGCCATGCGAGGTAGCTGAGATGCGAAGCAGATCCATGTCGTCTCGTTCGGGTGAGGGGTGTTGAACCTGGGCGGCAGAG
>JBEKRJ010000504.1:0-4355 GCA_049518835.1 Solirubrobacteraceae bacterium | reverse complement strand
CGAGCTGGAGATCGTCAACGATGACAACAACTCTCACTGCGCGATCTTGCCGAGCAACGGTGACAGCCAGTTCATCTGGTTGGTGAACTTCTCACGCGGGACGGCGAGCCTCAACCTCGACGGCCCGGGCTACTACTGGTACGCCTCGCGGACCGGAAACGACGAAGGGCGTGGCTTGACGGGCACGATCGTTGTCGGGGGGGAGGTCCCCGACGAAGCCCGCCTTGACCGCCCCGCCCAGCCCCGGCCGTAACGATTAGCCACCACCTGGAAGGAGGATCGATGGCAACCGAGACCGAGTACGTAGACGCAGGCAAGTCGACTTCAAGACTCTCAGCACGATGGTCGGGAGCGCCCCGCCGGTCGCCAAGGGCGTCAACTATGACCGCATTCTCAACGCCCGCGATGCTGAACCGCACAACTGGCTCACCTACTACGGCGACTACAACGGACAGCGCTACAGCACGCTGGACCAGATCAACGCCGACAACGTCAAGCGCCTGACGCCCGCGTGGGTGTTCCAATGCGGCTCGATGGGCATGCACTCCGGCGCGTCGACGTATTCGTTCGAGGCGTCCCCGCTGGTCGTCGACGGGATCATGTACGTAACCGGCTGGGACGGCTGGGTCTGGGCGCTGGACGCCAAGACGGGAGCAGAGCTGTGGCGCTACAAGCACGCCTCCCCGTACGACGTGTCGCTGTGCTGCGGCAACGTCAACCGAGGTTGCGCCGTGGCCGCGGGGAAGGTGTTCGTGACGACCCTGAACGCCCACGTGCTCGCGCTCGACGCCGAGACGGGCGAGTGCCTGTGGGACAAGACCTACGGCGATGTGCGGGCTGGTGAGAGCGCCACCGTCGCGCCGCTGATCGTCAAGGACATGGTGATCGTCGGCAGCTCCGGCGGAGAGTTTGGGGTGCGCGGCCACGCCGACGCCTTCAAGCTCGAGACCGGAGAGCGCGTGTGGCGCTGCTACATGGTTCCAGCCCCGGGAGAGCCGGGGTCCGAGACCTGGCCGGCCGACGGCGAAGCGTGGGCTCGGGGCGGCGGGAACTGCTGGATCACCCCCACCTACGATCCGGAGCTCAACCTCCTGTATTTCAACACCGGCAACCCCTGCCCCGACTTCGACGGGGGTGTCCGCGAGGGTGACAACCTTTACACCGACTCGGTCGTCGCGGTTGACCCCGACAGCGGCCAGATCCGCAACCACTACCAGTACACCCCACACGACGTGTGGGACTACGACAGCACGATGGAGAACATCCTGTTCGAGCAGGACGGGCGCAAGCTGCTCGGGCACTTCGACAAGAACGGGTACTTCTTCGTGCTCGACCGCACCGATTGCAGCCTGGTCCGAGTCGTGCCGTTCGTCGACCGCATCACCTGGGGCGAGATCGACGCCAGCGGCAAGGTGACCCCGCTCGTGTTCCCCGACAAGGAAGGCGAGCCCGTTCACTTCTGGCCGGGCCCGGCCGGCGCCAAGGAATGGACGCACGCGGCTTACAGCCCGAAGACGGGGCTGTTCTATGCGCCCGTTCAGGACATCGGCGCGACGGCCACGCGGCGGCGGCGCGAGTTCAAGGAGAGCATCCCGTACTGGGGAGCGGGGGTCGCCGTGGACACCGAGGACGTCGCCGGTTCGATCTCCGCCTTCAATCCGGCCACCGGCAAGGAGGCGTGGCGCTGGCGCAACGACCAGCCGATGTGCGCGTCGGTCTTGGCCACCGGCGGTGACCTGGTGTTCGCGGGCGCCCCGTCGGGCGAGTTCAGGGCGCTGCACGCCACCACTGGAGAAGTGCTGTGGCAGTTCCAGTGCGGCAGCGGTCACCACTCGAGCCCCAGCACCTACACCGTCGACGGTCGCCAGTACCTTGCCGTGCCGACCGGGTGGGGCGCTTGGACGGAGGGGTTCCTCCCCGGGATGCTCGGCGCGGCTGGGGGAGCCGCACTGATCGCGTTCGCGCTGGCGCAGGACTAGTCGAGCTGTGCCGAAGACAACCGATTGGAGGGTTACATGGGTTTTCTGCTTCTCGGGGTCGATAGCTTGATCGCTTGTGCCGCCGTCGGCGCGGTGGTCAGCCGGCGGGCGTGGCTTCCGTTCGCGGCCGTATTTGGCGTCTGCGACGGCCTCGGATTCCTGCTCGGTTCGGCATTGCATTGGAGCATGCCGGACACGACGGCCAGCATCGTCGAGACGATCGTGTTGGTCGCCCTTGGCGTGTACTGGGTCGTGCTGGCAGTCGGCTTGCGGCGGGTGTCAGGGACCCGCTGGGTTTGGATCCTGCCGGTGGCGCTCAGCATCGACAACATCACCTTTGGCCTCATCGACCACAGCTGGACGACCTCGGTCTGGGGGCAAGCTGGAGAGCAGGCGCTGTCGAGCGCGCTGCTCGCGGGGATCGGCATCCTCGTCAGCATCGCGGTCGTTCGCACGGTCCCCGCGCTGCGGCGCGGCGGCGTGACGATGCTCGGGTACACGGGAGCCGCGTTGATCCTCGCGGCTGGGGTGGAGCTACTGGTCGGTTGACGGCTTCGTTGCCGTATTCGGGCGGGCCGTGGCGATTACGGATCGCGACGGCACGCCCGGCCGGTTCGCCGGGGCTGCGGCCGCCGATGCGGCCGCGCGCGGCTGCACGAGCCCCGCGACCCGGAGCCGGCGGGCGCACATCGGCGCGATCTGCTCGCGCGTCTCGGCGGGCACGACATCGCCCCAGGCGGTCGCGGCGTCCTGTGCCCGCGCGAGCAGATCGTAGATCAGCCCCGGGGATGGGTTGGCCTCGATCAAGACGCGCAGGCCGAAGCCGACGTGCCAGCGCTCGTCGAGCTCGACGCGCTGCACGCCCTCGAGTATCCCCGGCAGCGCGCCGTCGGCGAGGTCGTCGAGCAGCGCGCGCTGCCCGGCGGCGAACACGATCCCCTCCAGCAGCATGTGGTAGAGGCCAACGCCCTCGCCCAGCCCGATGCGACCCGCCGCCAGCTCGTCGACGAGCGCCGGCAGCCGCACCT
This sequence comes from Solirubrobacteraceae bacterium, assembly GCA_049518835.1. Taxonomy (GTDB): domain Bacteria; phylum Actinomycetota; class Thermoleophilia; order Solirubrobacterales; family Solirubrobacteraceae; genus Palsa-465. The sequence continues at coordinate 1,348 of JBEKRJ010000504.1, read as the reverse complement.
CGAACAGCTCGAGCACGGCGGGCGGGACGTGTGCGCGGGCCGCCGCGCGCCGCTGCGCGGGCGTCGCTCCGTCGAGCCCGAGCACCTCGGCGCCGATCCGGTCAAACAGCTGCGCGTGGCGCGCCTCGTCGCGGCGCTGCAAGAAGAACACCCACGCCACCAGCGTCTCGTCGGAGTCCATCGAGGTCTCGAACGCCGCGGTGCGAAACGGCTCGAGCTGCTCGGAGACAGCGTCCTCGGCGATGCAGAAGCCGGCCAGCAACGTGGTCAGCCGGCGGCGGCGCTCGTCCGGGAGCTCGTGCCACGCGCGGGCGTCGGCGGTTAGGTCGATTGCCGTCGCATCCCACTGCAGGCGGGCCACGATCCGGGCAAAGAAGCTGGGCCAGTAGCTGTGCCTTGCGAGCATGTTTCCCTACACCTCGGCGTTGTCATGGGCCGCTAAATGCTGCTTGTTCCGGCCTGCAGACAGTATGACGCAGGCCTGAGGTGTGTCAGCGGGCGTCGTGCAAGATGATCCCGAGCGCGGTGCGCCGGCCGGCGGTGACCGTGCTGACGCCGTGGCGCAGCGCGACACGGTAAGCGCCGCTTGCGCCGGCCTGCGGTCGCTCACGCGTCGGAAAGATCACGAACGCGCCCTGGTCGGGCGCGAGCACGTGCGCGCGGCTCTGCGCGCGCGGGCGCTGCTCGACGAGCACGAACTCGCCACCCTCGTAGTCGCCGGCGTCAGACAGCACGGTCAGCACCTGGAATGGGAAGTACACCTCGCCGTACAGATCCTGGTGCAGCGCGTTCCAATCGCCCTGCTGGTAGCGCAGGATCAGCGGCGTGGGACGCTTCTGACCGGCGGCGCGACAACGCTCGAGCAGCTCCGCGTGGGTCGACGGGAAGGTGGGCGTGTGACCTGACAGCCGGGCTGACCAAGCGTTCGCGATCGGCGCGAGGCGCTCGTAGAACGCCGTCCGCGCGCCCTCGATCAGATCCGGCAGCGGATGCGCGAAGTAGCGGTAGCGTCCGTTGCCGAACCGATGACGGGCCATGTCGACCGTCGAGCGAAAGCCGTCGCCGTCGAACAGACCGGCGAGCTCGCGGCACTCTTCGCCGGTCAACGCCTGGTCGGTGATCGCAAAGCCGTGCTGGTCCAGCCGGTCCGTCAGCGCCGGCCAGTCGAGCGCGTGGATGCGGTCGGCGATCGCGCCGGCGATGGTCGTGGCGCAGTTGCTCATGTGCGTTCTCCTCGTGGGTCACGTGCCTTGTATAGGACGCGCGGCGGCGCACAAACGTGAGATCGCTTCGCCGGCGCCGGCGAGGGCCGAGGGCGGAGGGCGTGTCCGGGTCAAAACGCTCGGGT
>JBEKRJ010000503.1:0-4358 GCA_049518835.1 Solirubrobacteraceae bacterium | reverse complement strand
GCGATCGACGAGCAATTCGGCGGCGCGCTTGCGATCTACACTCACCAGACGTCGGGCACCGGGCCGCTGCTCAGCCCCGCCGGGCCCTATCGCTACACCGCCGGCGTCAACGGCGACGTGCTGCCGACGGTCACCAATGCGGGCCAGTACGTTGCCTGCGCGTATCTCAACGACCTTGGCGACGATACGACGTACGCCTACACGCCGACACCGGTGACGTTTACGGTGAGCCTCCCGCCCGGGGCCGGACAACCACCGCAGGGATTCGGCGGGCCGAGCGGGAAGCCGACGTCGGCCCAGCTGGGCTTGACCGTCGTTCCGGCCAACCCGCCGCTGCGCGCGCCCGGCGACAACCTGCTCGAGATCTCCGGACATTCCGATCCATCCAATGGCCCGGTCTCGCTGGCGGTCACCGTCAAGGACGCCGGCAACTTCAACGGCTGCGCTGCCAACGAAGAGCAGGACGAGCAGATCACCTCGGCCGACCACGGCGTGATCCTCACGTATGCCCAGGCGGTCACGATCAACTCGGCGGGCACCTTCCGATCGCCGATCGCGGTCAACTTCAAGAAGGCGGCGAGCGGGACGGCCGTGTTCTGCGTGTACCTCGTGGCGGAGCCGGGCAGCGACGTCGCGCGTGGCTATTACCGGCAGACGTTCTCGGCGAGCACGGTCCATAAGAAGCCGAAGAAGCACAAGAAGCTCAAGAAGCGCAAGAAGCACCACACCGCGAGCAAGCCGAAGTAGCACCGAGGGCCAGGCGCCCCGGGCGCTGGGCTTGGCCGCTTGGCAGATCGCCGGCGTTCGGGGCGGTGCCAATCCCACCGTCGACCCGCTCCCCGCGCGACGAGCTCACGCGACCGGCTGCACGTGCGACAGCAGTTCGCCGTCGACGAGCGCATGGACGGCGAATGCCGCCGGCTCGTCGGCGAGCTTGATCTCGTCAGTCCCGAGGTCGAGCTTCGCCTGCACGTAGGAGCCCGAGACCGCGAGCACGCCGGCGCCGCCGAGCTCGCCGACGACCGTCCGGTGCACGTGGCCGCAGACCAGCCGCCGCACGTGCCGGTGGCGCGCGATCACCGCCGCGAGCGCCTCGCGATCGGCCGCCGCGAGCCCGATCTCGTCCCACTCCGCAATCCCGATCGCGAGCGGCGGATGGTGCAGCGCAACCAGCGTCGGCGTCGCCGGCGCGGCGGCCAGCTCGGCTTCGAGCCATACGAGCGCCGGGGCGGGCAGCGCGCCGGCGGCCGTGCCCGGGATCGTCGTGTCGAGCACCAACAGCCGCAACGGGCCCAGCGCCACCGCGTACTGGATCGGCGCGCGACCCTCGCCCCCCGGCACGCGGAAATGGCGGCGCAGCGCAGCGCGATCGTCGTGGTTGCCGGCGACCACGTACAGCGGCGCGTCAAGCCCCGCCAGCAGCTCGCGCGCGACCGCATAGTCGGCGTCCGCGCCACCGTCGGTCAGGTCGCCGGTGATCAGGATCGCGTCGGGCTCGCGGTTCAGGGCCCGGACCGACTCGATCGTCGCGGCCAACGCCGCCACCGGGTCCCGGAGGCCCCATTCGCCGCCGATGTGCGGGTCGGTCAGCTGAACGACGATGAAGTCCGTGCTGCCCATGACCCGATCAGGTTCTCACAGCGTCCGGCGCTCGGCGCGGGCCTCAGTTCACCTGATCGACGCCGAGCAGCTTGGCGACCCGCGCCGGCGCGCAGCCCTGCACCCGCACGAGCTTGTCGCGCGCCCGCTGACCGCCCACGACCGTCACCAGGCCGGGGGCGATCCCGAGCGCCTTGGCGATCACCCGGCAGGCGGCCTCGTTTGCGCGCCCCTCGAGCGGTGGCGCCGTCACGTCCACCAGCACCCGTTCGGCCCGCCGGCCGGCGATCCTCGCCTGGCCGGCGCGGGGCTTGACCCGGATCGCCACCAACACGCCGCCGCCGTCGCGATCGTCGCGAACCATCGCCTGGTTCTAGCGCACGCCCCCCGCCGACCGGTTCGCGATCATCAGGGCCGTGATCCGCCACCTGCTCGCCCCGGTCGTGCCGGGCGCCGCGGCTGCGCTCCGGGTTCCGCGGACGCTGGCGCCCGGCGCCGGTGGCGTCGCGCTGACGTTCGACGACGGCCCGCACCCGGAGGGGACTCCGGCGGTGCTCGAGCTGCTCGCCCGCCCCCGCCCGACGGCGACGGGGGTCGAACCCCGCGCGGCGCTCGAGTCCGCCGCCGCCACCGTGGACGCGGGCGCCGGGGTCCGAGCGACGTTCTTTGTGATCGGCGAGCAGGTCCGCCGGCGCCCGGCGCTGGCGGCCGAGATCCTCGCCGCCGGCCATCTGATCGCGCTGCACGGCCACCGCCATCGGCTGCAACTGCGAATGAGTGCGCGCGAGCTGCAGGAGGATCTCAAGCGCGGCGCCGCCGCGATCGAGGACGCCACCGGCGCCACGCCGCGGCTGCACCGACCGCCGTACGGGATCTACAGCGCCGGCGGGCTGCGGGCCGCACGCGCCGCCGGGCTGCAGCCGCTGCTGTGGTCGCGCTGGGGCAAGGACTGGCGGCGGCTGACGACGCCGGCGCGGATTGCGGCGCGGGCAACCAGGGATCTGTCCGCCGGCGACGTAATCCTCCTGCATGACGCCGACTTCTATAGCGCCCGCGACTCGCATCTGCGGACCGCGGCGGCGCTCGCGCTGATCATGAGAGAACTGCAATCTCGCAAACTCGGTACCGTCCTGCCTGTCTGTCAGGCTTGCCATGCGCAAACCTAAGTTCAAAGGATTGGCGAGTCAGGCGTGGGATTCAGTCCGCCGGCCGGCGGAGCAATGCGGACCCCACGCGTCTCGCAGTGACCTTGGAGACCGATGACCACCGCTGCTGCTTCGCACCAGAGCACACCCAACTATGCACGCTTTTCGATCGGGTTCGACGAGCGCGACCGGGTGCGGCTGCACGCGCTGATCGATCAGGTGCTCGACTCGGGCCGCTGGACCGAGGCCGATCTGACGGCGCGGTTCGAGGCCGCCTGGGAGGCGTCGAACGACCTCCCCGCGGTCGCGGTGTCGAGCTGGACGGGCGGCGCGATCGCCGCGCTGCACTTCGCCGGCGTCCAGGGGCAGACCGTCTTGTGCCCGTCGAACACGTTCATGGCCACGCCGCTGGCTGCGGTCCGCGCGGGCGCGCAGGTGCAGTTCGTCGACTGCAACCGATCCGATCTGTGCATGTCGTTTGCGGACTTCGAGGCCAAGGCGCAGCGGTATCGCCCGCGGGCGGCGTTCCTGGTTCACATCGGCGGGCACATCGCGTTCGAGGCCGAGCAAATCGCGGCGTACTGCGCCGAGCGCGGGATCTTCCTGATCGAGGACTGCGCCCACGCCCACGGCGCCAGCTGGAGCGGCCGCAAGCCGGGGTCCTACGGCGACGCCGGCGTGTACTCGCTGTACGCCACCAAGACGATCTCGACCGGCGAGGGCGGGGTGCTGGTCTCGCGCCGGCCCGAGGTGGTCGAGCACGCGCGCGCGTTTCGCAACTACGGCAAGCCGAGATACTCGGTCCCGGGGCTGAACTTCCGCATGAGCGAGTTCACGGCGGCGCTCGGGCTCGTGCAGATCGAGCGCTTAGCGGAGATCGTGTCGTGGAAGAACTCGGTTGCCCGCGCCGAGCTCGACCCCGTCTACCCGAGCAGGCTCGAGCTGCCCGACGGGATGGTGTCCGGCCTATACAAGTACATCGTGTTCGACTGGCTCGAGCGCTCCACCGGCCGCGTCTACGACGAGCCGTGCCACCGGATCATGGGTCATCAGGTGCAACTGCCCAATACCGACTGGGTGGCGCGCAACCATTCATGCGTGCCGCTCTACTACCGCCCCCAAGCATGAGGGTCCTCGTCACAGGCGGGTCGGGCTTCATTGGCTCCCATGTCGTCGACCGTTTGCGCGCCCGCGGTCACGAGCCGGTGATCTACGACCTGCGGCCGTCGCCGTGGCACGGGGTGGGCGGGGACGGGCTCGTCGACACGGTGCTGGGCTCGATCACCGATCGCGAGGCGCTCGAGCGGGCGCTGCACAGCTGCGACGCCGTCGCGCACCTGGCGGCGGTCGCCGACGTCAACGACGTCCACGCCGAGCCCGAGGACGCCGAGCGCGTCAACGCCCGCGGCACCGTCACGGTGCTCGAGGCATGCCGGCGGGCCGGGGTCAAGCGGATCGTGTATGCGAGCACGATCTGGGTCTACTCAGACTGCGCCGAGGAGTCGGTCGACGAGGACACGCTGCTGCCGGCGCCCTCGCATCTGTACACGAGCACGAAGCTCGCGGGCGAGCTGTACTGCAAGGCCTACCAGGAGCTGTACGGGATCGAGTACA
>JBEKRJ010000502.1:0-4994 GCA_049518835.1 Solirubrobacteraceae bacterium | reverse complement strand
GGTCACCCACTCCACGGGTACCTGATCGGCACCGACGCGACGCCGGCCGCGATCGTCGCGGTTGCCGTCAACCGGACCGTGTGAGGGGTCGCTCGTGCTCGCGGCTTGGTATGAGCGGCAGGGATCGGCGTCGGAGGTGCTCCAGGTGGGCGAGATGGCCGCGCCTGAGCCGCGTCTCGGCGAGGTGCGGGTCAGGGTGAAGCTGTCCGGTGTGAATCCTGGAGATACGAAGAAGCGCGGCGACTGGGTCGGATACGGAATGCCGTACCCGCGGATCGTTCCGCACAGCGACGGATCAGGTGTCGTCGATGCCGTCGGGGACGACGTGGACTCCGCTAGGGTCGGCCGGCGGGTCTGGGTGTACGGGGCGCAGTCATACCGTGCGTTCGGCACGGCGGCGCAACTCACCGTCGTACCGGCCGAGCAGGCCGTCGAGCTTCCTGACGAGGTGAGCGACGAGCTCGGCGCATGCCTCGGGATCCCCGGCATCACCGCGCACCGCGCGGTCTTCGCGGACGGCCCCGTCACCGGCAAGACCGTCCTCGTAAACGGTGTGCTCGGAGCGGTCGGGTCCCTTGCCGCGCAGCTCGCCCGCTGGGGCGGCGCGACGGTGATCGGAACCGTCACCCGCGAGCGCGATCTCGACCTCGTCAACCCAGCCGTCTCGCACGCTGTCACGCTTGATCAGCCCGACCCGGTCAACGCTATCCGTGACAACGCTCCGGCGGGTGTAGACCGCATCATCGAGGTCGCGTTCTCCGACAACGCCGACCTCGACGCAGCCGTCGCCGCCAACGACGGTGTCATCGCAGCCTACGCCACCCGCCACGACCGCCCCGAGATCCCGTTCTGGCCAATGCTGTTCGCCAACCTCACGATCCGGCTGCTCGGCAGCGACGACTTCCCAGCGGCAGCCAAACACCAAGCCGCAGCCGACCTCACGACCGCGGCACGCGAGGGCGCCCTGTCAATACCAATCGGCGATCCACTACCGCTCGAGCAGATCGCAAGAGCACACGACCAAGTCGACGCCGGCACCCGCCAACGCGTTCTCGTGAAGATCCCCCACTAAACAACCACACCGACACGACTCCAGGCGCCAAGACCTGCTCTCGTCGTGTCGCGACACTCAACCCTGATCGGTCGGCGCACCTCGTATGCGCGGACCGCAGGGTAGCAGCCCTTCCGATTCGGACCGGCGTCAGCGCTGCCGGGACGCGTTTTGCTCCCGGCGATGGAGAGGGCTCGGCCTGAGCCCGGCCCAGATACCAGCTTCCGCGGGATGACGCTACTTCGGCCGACGGTAGTGGCGCCCGTGCGTGGATTCGTTCTGAACCAGCAGTCTCGGCCGCGCCAAGCGGCTCCCCGAGGCTGCGCAATCGCCTGCAGCGGCAGCGAATGATTAATGCAACCGTTCGGCCCGCTGGAGCGTCTTTATGGGTGTGAGCGGAAATAGCGACTCTGTCCGGGGCGAATCGCTCGACGCTGCGTTTGAGCGGTTCGTGACTGAGTCCGCGCCGACCCTGCTCCGGAGTGCATACGTCCTGACCGGTGATCATGCCGACGCGGACGATCTTCTGCAGAACGCACTCCTCCGGACGTTGCGTCATTGGTCCTCAATCGGAACCTCGCCGGTCGGCTATGCGTTCCGCGTGATGGTTAATCTCTCTCACGACGGTCGGCGGGCGCAACGGCGGCGGCCCGCACGTGCGCCGGAGCGCGACGCGGCCGTAGTGCCCGCCGTCGATGAGCTTGAGCGAGTGGTCGAGCGTGACGCGATCGTCGCTGCTGCGGGTCGGCTTTCCCGCGTTCAGCGCGAGGTCCTTGTGTGCCGGTTCGTGTTGGACCTAGACGTTGCCCAGACCGCTCAGACGCTGGGGCTTCCCGACGGGACCGTGAAGTCGCACACGGCGCGGGCGCTAGCGCGGATGCGCGAGTTACTCGATGAGAACGAGATTACGACGGGCGACGCACCAGCGGAGGTTCGCCATGCTTAGCGACCAAGAACTGATCGACGGTCTTCGATCCGGGTTGGCGACACTCCACCCGAGAAGCGACCTGATCGACTGCTTACGCAAGCGTGCCGCAGCCGACCAACCACGCGATCTGCCGTCTCGCTCGCCGCACCGTCCGCGATGGCTCCCCACCTTTAGCTCCGTGGTTGCGATGGCCTCTGTGCTCGTCGCGCTGGCTGTCGGGGGCGGCGCGGTGGTGCTGCTCAGCGGCCATCACCCGTCGGGTCCACGCACCGCCCCTTCACGGCTCGCGTCGCCGACGCACTCGTCGAGCGGCTCGCGGGGGAATTGCCCACAGCCCAGGCGACCGCGCCGGCCGACGAGCAGCGCAGGAACAAGCTCCAGGCCGCCCTCGCCGCCCTACCCGAGGCCGACCACGAGACCACACTGCTCCTCGCAGCGCGGGAAGGGCTGACGCCGAAAGAAATGCCCCGCCGGAGCACCCGCCGCGGAGACCCGCTCGCGTGCTGTCGCGCTTCGTCCGGGGTAGCGCAGCGAGCCATCGTGGAGTTGGCGCGCTTACCGGGCATGGAAGTGCGAAACAAGCCCGACACGCCCACCACGCAGAACCAGTTTTCTGGGAGAGGACGCAGACCCCCGCAGCAGGGTCTGAAGGAGACCAAATGGTGCACAGCACTCATATCAAGATGCTCAGCCCCCAGCGAGCGCGCGTGCTCACGGCCGCAGCGCTGCTGAGCGGGGCCTTGGTCGCAGGATGCGGGGGAAGCTCGCGCACCCCGACCGCGGCCACCGTGAGCGACGCGACCAGTTCGGCGTCGACCGTCGCGGCCGCCACCACCACCAGCGCTCGGTCGACCACCAGCCGGGCCGCGGCCAGCTCGGGCCCGTTCTCGCCGAGCGGCGGCTCGGGGGCGGTCGCATTCGCGAACTGCATGCGCGCCAATGGCGTGCCCAACTTCCCAGACCCGCAGCCCAGAGACGGAGAGCTCTTCGCCATACCGCGCCCGCTGGCTGGCCCCTCAGGCGGCTGGCGCGCTGGCGGGCGGCGTTGTGCCCGAGCGCAGGCCGTCGATCAGCAGCGCGACCATTCGCCGTGGGTGCTCGGGGTCGGTGCCGGGCCTAGGCCCGCACAGGCTTGCGACCGCCGTGAGCAGATCGTCGGAGTCGACTCCGGGGCGTACCTCCCCGGCCGCCTGCGCGGCGGTGAGCAGCATGCGCATCGCAGGTCGCAACCGGTCGTTGAAGTAGTTGGGCAGGGGCGCGTACGCCGCGTTGCCGGAGTGCAGCGCCGCGGCAAGCCCGCGCTTGGCCGAGATGAAGTCAACGAAGCGTTGCATCCACCGAGCCAGCGCCTCGCCCGGGGGGCACTCGGCGGCGAGCGCGACCGCCGCCTCCGCGCAGGCGTCTACTTCCCGACAAAAGACGGCGATGATCAGGTCGGAGCGCTGCGGGAAGTGGCGGTACACCGTGCCGACCCCAACGCCGGCCTGCTCGGCGATCTGCCGGACCCCTGCATCGACGCCATCGCGTGCGAACACCGTCATCGCGGCCTGGAGGAGGGCTTCGGTGTTGCGTAGCGCGTCAGCGCGCTTGTTCGGGGGGGCAGGCATCGAGTCATAGGTGGAACAACGTTCCGGTTATACTGGGAGCATGGTCCGCGTTCGCTCAATCTACATCGCGCGACCGCGGACTCATCCCATCCCGACGCGCGAAGGAGCTCGCCGTGCATGACAACCAGATTGCGCTGATCACGGGGGCCAACAAGGGGATCGGACTCACGATCGCGAAAAATCTCGCGGGGCACGGCCTGACCGTCCTGGTCGGCTCGCGCGACCTCGACAACGGTGAAAGGGCGGCACAGGATATCGACGGCGACGCGCACGCGATTGCGCTCGACGTCACCGATCAGGCCTCGATCACCGCGGCCATGGACCGGGTCCGAGCGAATTTCGGCCGGCTCGACGTTCTCGTCAACAATGCGGGCATCTCCCACGCCCGACCCTGGGAGGAGATGCCGGGCAACACCTTCGAGGAGAAGGCACAATCGGGTCAGCTCAGCAAGGTCTCGCTCAACGAGTTGCGCGAGATCTTCGACACGAACGTGTTCGGCGCGCTCGCTGTCACACAGGCAGCGCTTCCCCTGCTTCGCAACGCGTCATCTCCCCGGGTCGTCATAGACCGCGATGAACGCGATCACCGTCGGTCTCGCGATCTCCCTCGAGTCCGAAGGAATTCGCGTCAACGCGATCTCACCGGGGTTCGTCGCCACCGACCTCAACAACCACAGAGGGGTGCTCTCAGTGGAGGAAGGCGGCAAGGACGCGATTCGCCTCGCGCTGCAGGAGGGCGGTCCGACGGGAACCTTCACCGATCAGGACGGCGAAACCATTCCCTGGTAACACCGCAGACATGGACGCTCGGGCGTGGGGCCCCTGCTCTCCAGCCTGACGAACGTGCCGCCGGGGCAGTTCCACGCAGCCAATAACGTGACCTCGGCCGGCTCTCGGGCACCCGGACGTTCGTCCCCCCGTGCGAGCGCTGCAGCCACTCGTGCCGGCCGCCGACCCGCGAACGCGGAGCGTCGGTTCGGGCGCTAGCGCGTCGCACGAGCACACCAGCACGTGCCTTGAAGAAGCCGCCGCCGGGAGGCGGCGCTGGTGAACCAGCCACCAATGTTCGCCCGCGCGCCCGCGCCACATGTGACGCGGTGCTCGCTGCACTGGCCGGTGCGAGGCGATGACCGCCAGCCAGGTCGCGCCGGCGCCCGGCTCGCGCGCGGGACCGTCTCGACCACCCGGTCTGGGCTCACGCGCAGCGGCCACTTGCAGCGCACCGACCGCGGATAACGGCCTCGCGTCCATAAGCTGAGAGGCACCGCCGCCTCTCGCACAACCGCGGTCGTCGCCGCAAGCGGGGCCCAGTCACTGGAGTGCAGAATGACCTGCGTGCTTATGCAAATCGCGTTGGCCACTCAGCCGAGGGCGGCTCAGGAGCCCGGTCGCTGGCCATCGTGTTGTC
>JBEKRJ010000501.1:0-4365 GCA_049518835.1 Solirubrobacteraceae bacterium | reverse complement strand
GGGCCCGCGGTCGTCCGGCAACGGCGGGTTGAGCGGATGGGGCTGGCGCAGCTCGAAGCGGACCGGCAGCGCGCGCGCCTGCTCGGCGACCGCGCGCACGTCGATCACGACGACGCGGTCGACGTTGGGCCGGCGGTCCACCTCCGGGCCGTCCCAGAGTATCTCGGCGACGCCGCTGAGCTGCAGCGTCGCGCCCGTGTCCCAGTCGACGACCAGCATCCCGATCCGCGGGTCGACGGTCAGGTTGCCGAGCGACTGGAACATCCGGTTGCCGGCGTAGTCGGGCACGACCACGCGCCGGCCGTCGTCGTCGACCTCGAGGAACCCCGGCCGGCCGCCGCGGTGAGACGCGTCGGCGCCGCGGTCGGGGTGCGCCGAGGCCAGGAACGCGGTGTCGGTCGCGCGCAGCCAGGCACGCTGCGCCTCGCTCAGCCGCGCGCCGACCGTGCGCGCGGGGTCGGGCCGACCGCCGCCGAGCAGCTCGACTGGCACTCTCGCGCCGATGTACTTGGTGCAGTTGCCATACACCTGCTCGACCTCGACGAGGATCCCCGACTCGGTCGCCGTGGCGGTGCCGTTCAGGCGCACGCGGGTGCGCGTCTGCGCCTCGAGCGCCAACAGCCCCAGCCGGACCGGGCCGGCGGCAAGCGCGGCCGCGAGCGGATCGCCGGGCGCCGGCCAGGCGACGAGGTGCAGGTGGTGCGCGTCGACCGCGCGCGCGAACCCCGGCGGACCGACCAGCAGCGACGCCCACACGCCGCCGTCGGGCGCCTGCGCCCCGGCGATCAGGAACAAGCGCTGCGCCAGAAAGGCGGCCGTGTTGACATCGATCGCCGGCGCGAGCGCTCCCCGGCCGACGCGCAACGCGATCTCGGCGACGCCAGCGCGCCGCTGCACCTCGCGCTCGCCCTCGTGAAACAGCTCCTCTCCGTCCAGCTCGTCCGTCACGACAAACAGGGTACGGCCCTTGGGGGCTCGGCCAGACGATACATGCTGCGACCGGTGACGGTGTTTGGGGGCTCTACCGCGCGGGCCTCGCCGGTGGCGCAATGTATCGCCGGGGACCCGGCCCGCACCGGCGATACACGGCGCCCCCCGCGGCCGGGCCGCTAGGCAGAGCCCAAATTACATCTCGTCGTGGACGAGGAAGCCGGCGGCGTCGAGGATCCCCCGGGCGCGCAGGCGCGCGAACCGATGGGCCAGCTCGTCGCCCTCGCCGACCTGCCACGCGGCCACGGCGGCGCTGTCGGGCAGCGCCCGAAGACCGTGCTCCTCGGGCTCGTCGTAGGCGCCGCGCAGCCAGGCCAAGTCGTCGGAGATCCGCCGCGGACGGCTGGCGTCGACCGCCCACGGGTCCTGGCGCGCGCGGCGCTCGGTGATCCCCGGCGGCAGCGCGAGCGCCACGCCCAGCGCGCCCAGCCAGTCGGGGCGCTCGGCGACCAGCTCGAGCATCATCAGTGTTCGCCGCCCATCGGGCACAACGATTAGCGCCTGGGCGACGACGCGGACGCTGGGTGTCCACTTTGCCTCGCTTTGACGCCAAAGCTGCTGCGCGGTCGCAGGCCGCCCTAGTCGAAGATGTCGACCCACGCGAGCACGTGGCTCGTCTCCCCCTCGTAGATCGGCACGGCGCGGACGCGCCGGCGCTCGCTGTCGCGGCGTGCCTCCGCATCGCGCACGGCGGCCGCGAGGACCTCGAGCTGATCGCGCTGCAGCTGCTCGGGCACACGGATCGAGACGCCCTCGACGACGAAGTGCACGGTCGTGTCGTACATCGCCTCCGGCGGGGGCTGGCGCAGCTCGACCTCGAACCCGGCGGCGCGCAGGCTCGTTTGCAGCCCCGACACGAACTGGGCGTCGGCGCCCTTGCTGTTGTCGAGCACGACGAGCATCCCGAGCAACGTAGCAATGCCGCGTTGCCGGCGAGCTGCCCAAGCGCACCCGCGAGCCCGGACGAGGCGTGGCCTCGTGGCTGTTGCGCGCCGCCGGCTACACGTTCAGGCTTTGATGTTGACGTTCCATGGCGCCACCGCGCGTACAGCCGCCGGTCCGGCATCGAGCGACGCCGCGCCGGTCGTGCCGTTGCCGTTGCCGTTGCCGTTGGCTTCCTTGACAGTTGCGCCTGAGGCGTTCGACGCCGGTACCCCGGCGGTGGCAACTGGCGCGGGATATTGCGCCACCGCGGGGTAGTGCGTGGCCGGGGCGGACAGGGGACACTGCGCCACCGCGGGGTATTGCGCCACGGCCGGGTACTGCGCCATCGCGGGGTATTGCGCTGCGGGTATTTGCACCGGTCTACCTCCTTGTAGATCTTGCGAATGGTTTCCGCTAGCTCATATCGACTCTTGTCGGATCCTTATAAGCGCCCTGGACAGACGTTCGGCGCCGTGTTCACGGTTCGGTTCGAGAGGAGTCGGCGGGCGCGATCCGCGGACGCCCGGTGATGCTCGCCTGCTGGTCGTTCTGCACCGGGCGCACGGCGCTTGCCGGCGCGCTCGATCGAGTCGCGGAGGCCAACCGGCTAGCCGATGTGATCGCCGGCCACGCCCGTCGCTCGATCGAGGCGCGGGCGGCGCCGTGAGCGGCCGGACCCGCGTTGGCTGCCGGCGCAGTGCGGGTAGCACGCTGAGCATGAGCCTGGTCGAGAAGGTGGACGCCGCGCAGAAGCGCACCAAGCCGGTCAGCGTCCCGGTGGCGACGTTCAAGAAGTTCAGCGAGGACCAGAGCACGAACCTCGCCGCGATGATCGCGTTCTGGGCGTTCTTCTCGATCTTCCCGCTGCTGCTGGTGCTCGTGACCGTGCTCGGGTGGGTGCTGCCCGCGAGCGACAAGCAGTCGGTGCTGACGCACGTCGCCGGCATGTTCCCGCTGCTTGACCCGAGCTCGGTCAAGGGCCTGACGGGCTCGTGGTGGGCGCTCGTGGTCGGCGCGCTGAGCGCGCTGTGGAGCGGCTTGGGCGTCGTGCGCACCGTGCAGACCGCGTTCAACTCGGTCTGGGAGATCCCCTACCACGAGCGACCGGGGCTCGTCGAGCAGGTGTGGCGCAGCCTCATCGTGCTGGCGACGATCGGCGTCGGACTGGTCGTCACGACGCTGCTGTCGGGCTTGATCACGAGCTCGTCGAGCGGGGTCGACCTGGGCGTCGCGGGGCGGATCGGCGGCTTCGTGCTGGCCGCGGCGCTCGACGTCGGGCTGTTCCTCGCGTCGTTCCGGATGTTGACCGATCGCGAGATCAGCATGCGCGACGTCGCGCCGGGCGCGATCTTCGCCGGCGCCGTGTTCTTCCTGCTCGAGCAGCTGTCGGCGTGGATCATCTCGCGCCACCTGAAGAGCGCGCAATCGACCTACGGCCACTTCGCGACCGTGATCACGATTCTGTGGTGGTTCTACCTGCAGGCGATCGTGACGATGCTCGGCGCGCAGCTCAACGTCGTGCTCAAGGAGCGCCTGTTTCCGCGCTCGCTAGTCCACGCGCCGCAGACCGAGGCCGATCACCGCTCACTGCAGGCCTACGCGCAGGAGCGGACCTACCAGCCCGAGGAACGCGTGCAGGCCCGCTTCGACAACGAGCGCGACGAGCCCAAGGCTGGACTCTCGTGAGGCGCGAGGTGGCCTGGCCTGTCCAGCGAGCCTACTCCGCCTCGTACCAGGCTACGAGCGTCCCGCGGGCGAGCGTGTGCGAGAACAGGTTGAAGCCGAGGAACGCCGGCGTCGCGCTCGCGTCGATGCCGAGCGACTCGACATCGACCGCATGCACGACGAAGTGGTAGCGATGCTTGCCGTGCCCTGACGGCGGCGCCGCGCCGATGTAGCGTGCCATGCCGCCGTCGTTGCGCAGCTGGAACGCCCCTGCGGGCAGCTGGGCGCCCTGCTCGTCCCCCGCGCCGCGCGGCAGCTCGGTCACGCTGGCGGGGATGTCGGCCACCGCCCAGTGCCAGAAGCCGCTGGCTGTCGGAGCGTCGGGGTCATAGCAGGTGACGGCGAAGCTGCGCGTCGCCTCCGGGAAGCCGCGCCACGACAGCTGCGGCGAGACATCCTCGCCGCCGGCGCCGAAGATGCCGCTGACATGGGGTTGCGCGAGCTGCTCGCCGTCGGCGACGTCGGTGCTCGTGACCTCGAACGACGGCACTTCCGGCAGACTTTCGTACGGGTTGTAGCTGCTCACGTCTGCGGCCCTCCGTTTCTCGTTAGCAGTTGTCCGGTGCCCTTCGCGAGCGCGATCTTAGGACCCGCGGAGGAATTAGTGGGGGAATTTGGCAATGCTTAAGCGGATGGGTGCGTCGACCTCGTGCTCGACCGCGGGCGGCTGCTCGTCGCCGAACCGGCGACGGGAGCGCACCTCGTCACCGCGGCGCCGGGTCAGCC
>JBEKRJ010000500.1:0-4373 GCA_049518835.1 Solirubrobacteraceae bacterium | reverse complement strand
GTCTTCTGGCGGTGCGGCCCGCCGTTGCGTCGGGGTGGCATCGCGGAGATGCCAAGCGCGCGGCGTAGGCGTTGGTCGTCGATGCCGCCGTCTCTCGCGAGCTTGGTCAGCGAGCTTTGGGTGCGCTTGGACCACGCGAGCGCGAGCTCGCGCACGATCCGGTTGGGAATCGAGTCGACGCGTGCGATCGAGTCAAGCTGCCGGGGCGTGTATGACCACCAGTCCTCGCCGGGGCATAGCTCCTGGATGCGGTCCAGGTACTCGTCGAGCTCGGTTTCCTGCGCCTCGCGCTCGATCGCGCACAACCGCACCAGCACTCCCGCCGCGGCGACATCGATCCCGACCGTCTTCGCGGCCGCGGCGACCGACAGCCCGTGACGCTCGATCAGCCCGACCAGTGCCGCGGTCAGCGCGAGCGCGTGATCGCAACGGGTTTGCGCCGGCCCGGCCGCAGGAGCGAGCGCGATGGCGTGGTTATCGCGCCGCTGCGGGTGCATCGCGAGGGCGGTCATCGCAGCTCCCGAAGCGTGATCGTCTGCCGGCCGCCGGCGACGGCCACCTCGTATGTGTCGCCTCGGATCTCCTCGGGGTGCCCGCGGCGCAGCAGCAGGCAGACGAGCGTTCGCGCGGCCGCCAGCGGTTGGGGCGCCAGCTCGCAAGCGAGTCCCTCGCGGCCGACCAGTCGCGGGTTGCAGCGCTCCTCGACGCGCACGACGAACAGCGACCGCGTCGCCGCGTTCGCGTCGTTGGGCTTCATGTCAGCGGCTTGGATGCGTGTTCTTCGGTCGTTTACGTCCATCGGCTGCCTCCGGGTTCGTTGTCGTTGTGGCGCTGCAGAGATCACAACTTGCCGGCTTTGCCGGCGATGGCCGCTGTTGGCGATGCTCGGGTCGATTCTGCGAGCGCGTCCCGCCACTTCGACGGTCAATTCGCAAGCGCGCTGACAGTCGACTGGGCCGTCAGCCGCTCGTCGAGCGATACGGCGAGTGCCGTCAGCGAGCGGGCTACCGGCTCACTGTTGCCGCTGTCGCTGCCGCGGCTGACTGTCGGTCGGGGCTGTGTTTGCCGCACGCTCGACAGCGGGCGAGGTGCTCGACACCCGCCGGCCAGCGGGGGTTGTCAGGGGCGATGCGGCCGGTCTTGATGTCGGCGATCGTGAGCGTCAGCATCGCTCGCACCGTCCGTGCTCTCCCAGCAGCCTGTTGGCGGCGTCGAGCTTCTCGCGCGCACGCGCCAGCAGCCGCTTGAGCTGCCGCAACGGCACGCCGAGCTGGTCTGCCAGCTCGTCGCGCGAGACGCCGGCCTCGACGAGCAGCAGGACAGCGTACTCGCGCGCGCCGAGCGCCTGATGGGCAACCTCGCGCAGCTCGGCGATCCGCTCGCGTTCGCCAACGAGCACGTCCAGTTGCGGATCGATTGAAAGCTTGTCGATCTTCAACGGGTCGACGGCCACCGTCCAGCGACGGCGGCGCAGATGGTCGATCGCGCGGGCGCGAAGCACCGCTTCGCAAAACGCGCGATCGCTGTCGACGCCCTGCGGCGTGCATAGCCGCCGATGCCACGCAAGCAGCGTGTCGCTGACCGCCTCCTCGCAGTCCTCGACCGACAGGCCGTAGCGGCAGCGGCCAATCATCGCGAGATGGCGCCCGTAGGAGTCATAGGAGCGCTCCAGCAGCGCGTCCGCGACCGACCTACGATCACCGCCGGCGTGATCCTTGACCGCGCACGCGCGGGCCTCGTCGCGTGATCGCGTGCCAAGGATCCCGATCGCGTCCGCGCCGCCGTGAACGCGTGCACCCGCGTCGGCTGGAGCTGGCCGCAGGCCGGTCGACTTGCAATCGCCGATGTGATCCGTGCTGTCATGCGCGCTGACGCGCACCGGCGCTGACCGGGTCTGCTGCTCCGCGCCCGGGCACGCGAGTGATGTGTCAGTCGCGTCCTTGGCAGGTCCGCGCGCCGTGTCGCTCACTTCGATCAACCTCCCGGGCTTGTCTTCTCGCCGGCACTCGCCGACGACCTCAACGCCCGAGGCTAAGAACACGACCCGCCAAGATCCGAGCAATTCCCACCGACGCCGCCAGCCACGCCCTCGACGCGGCATGGGATCTCAAGCCGGCGATCTGCGCCGCGTGCGACCGCGGCGCGCGATCATCAGCGACGCCGATGCATTGCTGGAGATCGCCAAGGCCACACAGCCGGCCCTCGATCGAACGACTTGCGCTCGCACGCCGCGCGCGCTCCGGGAGCGCGGCACGCGTCAATCGGCGGTTGATCGCACAACTATCTGGTCAAAAGAAAAGAAGACAATGCCCACGGGGGTTTCTGTACGGCGGCGGCGGGCGGCCCGCGAGCGCCGTAGCGCTCGCGGGTACCGCAACACAACCGTCACCTTCGGATCGATCAAACGTTGTGTGGTGTTGCTGTCAGCCTGTGGATCGCGTCCGTGACGGCACATGCGCCGTCGCCGATGCCCTGCTGGTGCAGGTAGCACGCGACGTGGCGCAATTCCTGCAGCAGCCGACGATCGCGGTCCGCATCCTCGAGCGCGACGCGCTCGCCCGCGACCGCTCTTGGCCCGTCTACTTCGCAGGCCGCTTTGGTGATCGTGAAGGCAAGCGGCGACTCGCGTTGCGAGGTCGGGATCGCGTCCAACGCGGCGTGCAGGTGTCCGCGGACGGTCACCTGCCACGGTGTGCCGCGATCTTCGAACACATCGTCGGGGAGCGCCGCGGCCGCACCGGTGGCGCGCCGGCGAGCGATGCCGCGCACGCTGTTGAGGGTGATCCGCTCGCCGGCAGCGAGCGTCTGCTGGAGCGTTGCTTGCTGCTCTGCGGTCAGGCGGGCGGCGCGCTCAGCGACGCTGACCGCCAGCTCGCCGCGATCAAGGGCTGCTCTGAGCTCCGGCGAGAGCGCTCGCAGCCGCAGACGACGCCGAACGGTCTGAATCGGCATTGCGGTCTGCGCTGCGATCCGTTTGACCGTCGCCTGCTCATCCGCGGCTGCGGCGCGGGCGAGGATCGCTTCGATCGCGGCCAGCTCGCTCGCCGGGGATGGTGAGCGTGAGGCATGCAGCGCGAGCGTCAGCCCGCGGCGAACCTCCGCGCTGGGGCTGTCGGGCGTGGTGATGATCAGCGCCGGGAGTGTGGCCGGGGAGGGCCAGCGCCCCTCCCCTTCCAGCAGCGCGACCGCCTTCGCGCGACGGCGGCCGTCAACCAGGCGCCAGCGGCCGTCGGCTTGCGCGACGACCAGCACCGGCGCCAGCACCCGTCCGACGCGGGCGATCAGCTCGACCAGCCCGGCCGCCGGTCGCGCGTCCTGATATCCAGCCAGATCGTCCAATCTCACGAGCCTGTATTGCACATCCGGCGTGCGGGCGGGCAGCATCTCAAGCTGGCCCCCGTCGTAGACGGTGGTCATTGGTCGACCTCGATCACCGGCACGCCCGCCGCGGACGCGCGCTTGACCGTGTCGACATGCTTGGCCGCGGCGGGGTCGCGGACGACCTCGATCTGCGTGAGCGAAAACGAGGCAAACAGAGCTAGCCGGTGGCGCGCGGCGACCAGCGGCTCCTCCCACCACAGCCGCGCGCACATCCCTGAGTACCCCGCGACAAGGTGCTCCTGTACCCAGCATGGGCAGCGCCGGGTGCTCCAGAACTCGGGCGCGTTAGCGATGTCCGCGTGCGGATGGCACAGCAGCAGCCGCGAGTGCTTACCGAGCCGCGCGAAATCGGTCGTCTTCGCGATTCGCCTGGACACCCCCAATCCGCCTGATCTCGTCGACGAACTCAGCCACGGTCCCGTAGTGCGCGCGGCCGACGACATCGAGCACATGCGTCGCGTGGTCGCGGTCAACGAGCGTCACCCCGACCGACGACAGTCCCAGCGCGATGGCGTCGAGGACGACTGCCGGGTCGATCAAGAATTCCTCGACCGGGCGCCCCCACGGCGCGAGCGGCACCGCGAGATACGCGCCGCCGGGCTCGCGGATCCCGCACCCCCGCCGTCCGCCGCTCGTGACCAGCGTCTGACCGGCGTCAGAACGGGATCTCATCGCCCGCGAACGAGGTCGTGGTCAGGCTGGTGTCGAAGTCGCTGGTGTCGATCGGCACGTCGCCCCGGGCGTCGCGACCGGCGCCCGTGCGGCCAGCGGCGCCCCCGTTGTCGTCGCGGCTGGCGAGGAACTGGACGCTGTCGGCGATGATGTCAATCGACTTGCGCTTCTGTCCGTCCGATTCCCAGCTGCTCCACTCCAGGCGCCCGTCGATCGCGACCGGCCGTCCCTTGCCCAGATACTGGGCGCATGCATCGGCTTGGCGGCCGAACACGGTCACCCGGAAATAGTTGGGCTTCTCCTCCCACTCCCCCGTGTGG